>DATJZY010000118.1 GCA_035577985.1 Candidatus Eisenbacteria bacterium | reverse complement strand
TTCCTCCCGACGCCACGCGCGCGCCACGACCGGCCTGCCGTCGTCGTATCGCCAGCTCGTGAGCGCCGAGAGCACGTCGTCGCGCACGCGTTCGTAGTCGCCGCGAGCGACCGTGCCCTCCGGCTCGCGGCCGCGGACGTTCAGCCACACGCTCGGGTGGTAATCGAGCTCGTCCGAGAACGCCTGCGTGCGGTCCCATGCGATGCCGCCGAAGCGCGCCATCGACTCCACGCGGCCCGCCGCGACCGGCAGTCGTCGCAGCACGGCGCCCTGGAGCGACGGGGGCACGATGCCGACGGCCGCGCGACGGAGCCACGGTCCGAGGCGCGACGGCGCGCGCTCGAACCCGAGCAGCCCGCAGGCGGCGAGGCGGCGATTCAGATGCACGACCCGATCGCTCGCGCCGCCGCTGCCGTGGTCCGACACGATCGCGACCGTCGCCTCCTCCGGCGCTGCGGCCAGGATCTCCCCGAGCGCGGCGTCGAGCGCGCGGTACACGCGCTCGATCGCGCCCGCGAACGGGCTCGGCACGAAGCGTGGCGATGCCGGGTCGCAGAAGCGCCAGAAATGGTGCGCGACCGTGTCCGACTCGCCGAAGACGACCATCAGGAGGTCCCAGCGCTCCCGTCCGAGGAGATGGCGCACGAGGCGCGTGCGGCGATCGATGCCGTCCAGGAGGCTCGCGAGTGCCCGCTCGTGCCAGCCCGGCCCGGTGGTCACCTCCTGGAAGTCCGCGAACGGGAGGCGCCCGACGACCCTCCGCATCTCGTCGTAGAACGAGCGCGGGTGCACGAACGAGCCGTCGACCGCGGTCGTGAGGGGGCTGTCCCACCCGCTCACCATGACGCCGCACGGCTCCGGCGGATACGTGCCGGGCACCGTCACGACGGCGGTCCGGGCGCCGCGCGCCGCGAGCCGCGTCCAGAGGGCGGGGACCTGCCGGTGGCTGCCGTTCACGAAGCGCACCCGATACGTCCCCGGCACGCGCTCGGTGAAGTCGAGCACGCCGTGGCGCCCGGGATTCATGCCGGTCGTGAGCGAGGTCCAGGCGGGGAACGTCGCGGGCGGCGTCGTCGAGCGCAGGCGGCCGCAGGCGCCGCGCCGCATGAGGCCCTCCAGCACGGGGAGCTTCCCCGCGACCGCCCAGGGCGCCACGAGATCGAGGGTCGCCCCGTCGAGCCCGACGACGAGGAGCGGCGCGCGCACCCGGCCTACTCCGTCACGTAGCCGAGCGCCTTCAACCGCGCCTTGGTGGCGGCGTCGACGTCGGTGGTTGCTCCGCTTCCGGCGTGGGCCTTGGCCTCGAGCGTCATCCGCCCGAGCAGCGCGCGCATCACCTCGCGCTGTGTCGCGTCCTCGGGTGCGACGTTCTTCGTCTCCTTCGGATCGCGCGCGAGGTCATAGAGCTCCTCGGGCGCGAGGCCACGCGGATTGCCGGGGTTCGCGTCGATGAGCTTCCAGGTCTTCGTGCGCACCGCCGAGAGCACATTACCCTCGAAGTCCTCCTCGGCGAACACACTCTCGCGCTCGGGCGCCGGTGCCTCGTCGAGCGGCAGCACGTGCCCCTGCATCACGACCGGGGGAGCGAGGCCGGCGGTTCGGAGGATCGTCGGCGCGATGTCGAGGCTGGTCGCGAAGGCGTCGACGACGCGGCCGGAGGCCCCGCCCTTGGGCGGCTTCACGATCAGCGGGACGCCGATCTGCTCGTCGTAGAGCGTCGTCCCGTGCCACCAGCCGCCGTGCTCGTGGAACTCCTCGCCGTGGTCGGCGGTGAAGACGATGAGCGCCTCGTCGTAGAGGCCGCGGCGCTTGAGATCGGCCACGAGCTTCCCGACGTGCTCGTCCAGGTAGGCGATCTCGCCGTCGTAGACCTGGCGCAGTGTGTCCGCCATCCCCGGCGCGGGGTTCGGCATCGCGACGCGCGCGTACCCGACGCCGTCGAACGGGTGGACCATGTAGGGATCGTGCGGATCCATGAAGTGAAGGAAGAGGAAGAACGGCCTCGCTTTGGCCGTGGGGCCGTCGAGCCAGCCCGTCACGTGCTGGAGCACCTCTTCGGCGGGCCGGTAGTAGAAGTCGACGTTCACGTAGCGCGCGAAGAAGCGCTCCCGGACGAGCCGAAGTCCGCTATAGAGCGTCAGATCGGCGGCCGCCTCGTCGGCGAAGAAGAAGAGGTCCGGCGCCAGGTAGTGGTACTCGGCGAAGCCCTGGCCGAAGCCGAACGCCGGGGCCACGTTGATGTTGTTGGGAAAGCCAACGGTATAGTAGCCGCCCTTCGACAGCACCTCGGCGACCGTCTCGACCCGCTCGGGCAGGACGTCGGCCTTGTGGATCGCGCCGTGCGACGACGGGTAGAGCCCCGAGAAGATGGTCGCGAACGATGCGCGCGTCCACGACGCCTGCGAGAACATGCGGGCGTAGCGCGTACCGTCGGCGGCGAGGGCGTCGATGTGCGGCGTCTTCCCGGCGGTGTAGCCGTAGCAGGAGAGGTGGTCCGCCCGCAGCGTGTCGACGGCGATGAGGATCACGTTCGGCGCGCCGGGCGCCGCCTTCGCGCCGGCCGGCGGAGGCGGCGGCTGCGGCTCGGGCACCAGGCGCTCCGCGAGCGACCACCCGAGGCCCAGGACGGCGACCAGCGCGGCGACGACGCCTGGGCGCGTGAGCGCGCCACGACGCTCGTCGGCGGTGCGCAACGCACGCCAGACGGCGAACGCGAAGGCCGCGAAGCCGACCAGCGCCGCCACCTGCGCGAGCGTCGGAACGAGCCCGTGCGGCGCCTGCTCGAGGAAGACGTCGCGGATGACGCGGAAGCGTCCGACGACGAACCCGAGCGCCGCCGCGATCGATCCCAGGGCGAGGCCGAACGCCCCGGTGCGCAGGACGAGCGCGACGATTCCCGCGCCGAGCCCGCCCGCGGCACCGACGAGCCCATAGACCACGACGGCCCAACCGAGCGGCGGCAGCGCGGCTCCGCCGGCGCGCGACAGCCACGCGACGATCGCCTCGATGCCTCCGACCAGCGCGCCGGCGAGCAGGCCGCCGGCGATTCCCGCGCCGATCTTACGCATCTCCGAGCCGTCTCGCCCCGCTCACTCGGGGAATTCGAGGTCGAACTCGGCCGCGTCGCTCGTGACGCGCACGCCGCGTGGCGACAGCTTGTAGAGGTCCTGCGCCTTCCAGTGCAGGAAGCGCGTCTGCTCGAGGTCCTTCACGACCGGCGCCAGCGTCTCCCAGTCGATCCCGAGCCGGCCCGGAAGCTGGTCGCGGGCGTGCAGGAACGGGCTCGCCGGCGATTCGTCGTACACCCGCCGGTATTCCCGCATGATCGCGCGTTTCAGGTTCACGTCGCGTCGCCTGCCGGCGCTCGCGCCGGCGCGGCCTCCTTACCGTTCATGGTCCGACCCTGCAACGACCGGGCCCGGCTCCTCAGAGTCGGACGATGTGGTTCGCCTCGCGGCCCTTGAGCGCGTTGCGCGTGTCGACGACCAGCGGCGCCGTCTTCACGACCTCGCCGTAGTCGATCTCCTTGTGGTCCGTGAGGATCACGACGCAGTCGACGTTGCCGAGATAGCCGTTCGTGAGCTCGACGGCGTCGAGGTCGAATCCCTCCTCGCGGATCGTCGGGATGTAGGGATCGCTGTACGAGAGCTTCGCACCCTTGTCGGCGAGAATGCGCATGACGATCAAGGCCGGCGACTCGCGGATGTCGTTCACGCCCGCCTTGTAGGCGACGCCGAGGACGTGGATGCGCGAGCCGCGGATGCTCTTCGCGTTCTGGTTGAGGGCGTCGGTGATCTTCTCGACGACGTAGCGGGGCATGCCCTCGTTGATGGCGCCGGCGAGCTCGATGAAGCGCGCGTCGAAGCCGTTCATCTTCGCCTTCCACGAGAGGTAGAAGGGGTCGATCGGGATGCAGTGCCCGCCGAGCCCCGGCCCGGGATAGAACGGCATGAAGCCGAAGGGCTTCGTCTTCGCGGCGTCGATCACCTCCCACACGTTGATCTTGAGGGCGCCGCACATCATGGCGATCTCGTTGACCAGGCCGATGTTCACGCTGCGGAAGGTGTTCTCGAGGAGCTTCACCATCTCAGCGACCTGCGTCGAGGAGACGGGGATCACGGTGTCGACCGACGCCTCGTAGAGCGCCTTCGCCGCCGCGGTGCACGTCGGGGTGTGGCCGCCGACGACCTTCGGGATGTTCTTGGTGTTGAACTGCTTGTTGCCCGGGTCGATGCGCTCGGGCGAGAACGCGAGCGCGAAGTCCTTGCCCGCCTCGAGCCCGCCCGACTCGAGCACCGGGCGGACGACCTCGTCGGTCGTGCCGGGATACGTCGTGCTCTCGAGGATCACGAGCTGCCCGCGCCGCAGGTGCTGCTTGATCTCGTTCACAGCCGAGACGACGTACGTGAGGTCGGGGTCCTTGGTCTTTCGCAGCGGCGTCGGGACGCAGATGTTGACCGTGTCGAGCTCCGAGATGATCGAAAAGTCGCTCGTCGCCCGGAAGCGCCCGGCCGACACCTGCTCGCGGATCTCCTCGTCCTTCGTGTCGACGATGTACGACCGGCCCTCGGTGATCGCCTTGATCTTGCGCTCGTCGAGGTCGATGCCGGTCACCTTGAACCCCGCGCGCGCGAGCTCGAGCGCGAGCGGCAACCCGACGTAGCCGAGGCCGATCACCCCGCAGCGCGCGTCGCGCCGCCGAATCTTGTCGATCAGGTCCTGCATGGAAGGCATTCCTTTCGCTACTCGACGTAGCCGAGATCTTCGAGGCGCTTCTGGACTTCGGCCTCTTCCTCTTCGGTGTAGCCCGTGTCGGCGGGCGATGGGGGCGTGGCCGGCTGCTCCGGCGGCGCCTCGGGACGACGCTCAGACATGGTTCGTGCTCCTCTCCTGCGGCGTCTCGCAGGCCGCCAGCGCGGCCCGAATGCGTGCCTCGTGGCGATCGAGATCGCGGCCGATGAACACGGCCTGCGTCTCCTCGACGTTCGGGAGCTTCACCCAGGCGAGCTCGTGTCGTCCGCAGGTGAAGTTGAACAGGCCCTGCCAGTCGCGTCCGGCGAAGCGGACGACGCCCTTGGCGCGCAGCACCTCGCGCGGCAGGCGATCGAGCAGGCGCGTGAAGCGTTCCTGATCGAGCGGGAGCGCGGTCCGATAGAGGAAGCTCCCGATGCCGTCGGCGTGTAGGTGCCCCGAGCTGGTGCGGGTCCGGTCGCGGAAGGTCGCGACCCCGGTCGCGAACAGGAGCTCGCTGTCGATCGCGCCGCGCACGCTGCGGAAGCGCTCGGCGCGCGGGTTCATCTTCGCGAGCCGCTTCTCGAGCGCGCCCAGCGCACGCTCGTCGACCAGGTCGAGCTTGTTCACGACCAGGAAGTCGGCGGCCTGGATCTGCGCGGCCGTCACTTCGGCCTCGACGAGCTGGCGATCGACGTGTGCCGCATCCACGACCGTGATGACGGCGTCGAGCCCGAGCCCGGCCGTCTTCACGCGATAGGCGAGCGGCTCGGGATCGGCGAGCCCCGTCGACTCGATGATGATCACGTGCGGGCGCACGGTGTCGACGATCTCCTGGATCGCGAGATCGAACCGGTAGTCGTCGATCGTGCAGCAGATGCAGCCGCTCGAGAGCTCGACCATCTTCTCGACCGCAGAGAGGCCGGTCACCACCTTGCCGTCGATCCCGATCTCGCCGATCTCGTTCATGATGACGGCGACCGGCTTGCCGCGCAGGCCGTGATCGAGCACGTGGCGCAGCAGCGTCGTCTTTCCGCTTCCGAGAAACCCGGTCAGGATGTCGACGGCGACGGTCGGCACGGCGGCGCCTCAGACGATGGAACGGCCGGCGAGGCCGTCCGGAATCGGCTGCCCGAGCAGGCGCAGCAGCGTGGGGGCGACGTCGTAGATCGTCACGCCCTCCTGCACGCCGCGCAGCGGCGCGGGCGCGCCGTTGGTGGTGAGGATGAAGAGCCCCTGCCAGTCGTGGTTGGCCTCGTCCGGGCCGGTGTCGTTCTCGAACGTGTGGATGCCGCCCATGCCCACCGCGCCGACCGAGCGCCAGCCGAGGTTGCCGAAGTAGACGATCAGATCGGGCGCGACGCCGTTCACCTTTCGGTAGAGGTCCTCGGGCCGATACGCCTTCGAGCCGATCTTCCGCCCCTGCGGGTCCGTGATCGCCTCGATGCCGGCGACGAGGTCCGAGCGCACCTTCTCGTAGTCGGCGGGATCGATCGTCCCCGACGGCTCGCGGCCCCGCACGTTCATGAAGAGGCGGCCGTAGTACCCGCCGTCGCCCCACGCCTTCGTCCTGGCCCAGTCGATCTTCACCTTGCCGATGGGCGTCGGCTTGGTGACCGGCTCGGCGAGCGTGAGGTAGCCCTCGCGCATGAGCCACTCGTTGAAGCAGATGCCGCCGTCCATCCGGCGCGCGCCGTGGTCGGAGGCGACGAGCACGAGCGTGTCGGGCGGACAGAGAGCGAGCATCTCTCCGAGCTGGCGATCGACGTGGCGGTAGTAGTCGAGCATCGCGCTCTCGAACGGATTGCCCGCCTCGTACTTGTGGTGCTCCGGGTCCATGTAGCTCCAGAACCCGTGGTGCATCCGGTCCACACCCATCTCGACCAGCATGAAGAAGTCCCACGGCCGCGTGCGCATGAGGTGCTTGGCGAGCAAGAGGTGCTTGTCGGTCTTCTCGTAGCAGCGCGCGAGCAGGCGCTCCTTGTCGGGCGTCCGGAAGTCGTCGACGTCGAGCACGTAGCCGTGCGTCACCGCCTCGACCTCGGCCTTCAGCTCCGGCGGATGGGTGTACTGTGCCTTCGTCGACGGGGTGAGAAAGCAGGTCACCATCTCGCCGTTGATGGGCGTCGGCGGGTAGGTCTGCGGCACGCCGAGCACGACGCAGTGCTTGCCCGCGGCCCCGAGCCAGTCCCACAGGCGCGGGTACTTGACGAGCGCCGAGTTCGCGAACGCGTAGCCGTCGTACGAGTGGTCCTTGCGGTTGCGGAAGCCGTAGAAGCCGAGCTCGCCCGGATCGCGGCTCGCCATCATCGCCGTCCACGCCGGCACGGTGATGGGCGGATTGGTCGACAGGAGCCGGCCGCAGGCCCCTCGCTCCCGGAGCGCGCGCAGCGTAGGCAGCTCGTCCCGCCAGCGGTCGAACACGAGGGCCGGCGCCGCCGAGTCGAGCCCGATGACGAGGAGCTTCGGGAACGTCATGCCGAGCGCCACCGTGATTGACTAACCGAGTTCATGGGGGGTCGCAAATTTCGACGCGTCAGAACACGAAGGGAATGAGCCGCCATGCGCGTCCTGCGTACCGTCGATACTCGGGGTACGCATGCGCGAGCGCATTCTCTTCCAATCGAACGCGAACGACCAGCACGATTGCCGCGGCAGACGACACTGCGAGCGCGTAGCGACAGCCGAGGGTCAGCGGGGCGCCGAACGCGATCAGGAGCTGCCCCAGATACATCGGATGGCGAACCAGCCGGTACGGCCCCTCGGTCACGAGGCGGCCGTCCGGCCGCGGGCCGACCAGCGGCGAGAGCGCGTCGCCGAGCGCCGCCACCCCCCAGCGATAGAGGGCGACGCCGGCCGCGAACAAGAGCCCCCCCATGAGACGTCCGCCCGGTGCGCCGCCGGTGAGGAGTGCCTCGACCGGACACACCACGAGCAGGAGCGCGTAGAAGATCGCATGATGGACGGCGACCAGCCGCAGCGGCTCTCCGACCCCGGGCGTCGCGCCGAGCGGCGCCGGCGCCGCCGGATCTCGGAAGCGGACGAAGAGCGCCAGCACCAGCACGACGTACGCGGCGCCCGCGATCATGCGTCGCTCCCCGGGCGCCAGGCCGCCCGCCGCGTCAGCTGCTCTGGGATGCCCGAACCTTCTCCGGCTGCTCCACCGCCGCGTCGTCGGCGGCCGGAAGCGGCGTCACGGTCGCGCCCGCCCGCCGCCGGCGGCCGAGCGTCATCCGCAGCTTGAAGAGCTGGAACAGGTTTCCGAAGCCGTCCTTCCACAGGTTGAGCTTACTCTCCCCCACGCGCTCGCCGTAGTAGATCGGCATCTCCAGGCAGCGCACCTTCGGGTTCGTGAAGGCGAGGATCTTGATTTCCTGCGAGAGCGCCATGGTGTCGCTCTCGGGCTGGAAGAGCGGCAGCGCATCGCGCCGGAACACCCACATGCCCGACTGGGAATCGACCAGGAAGCGCCGGAAGAGCACCATCGTCGCGCTCGAGAGGACGGCGTTGCCGAGCAGGCGCAGCGGGCTCTTCGACTTGTCGCTCTTGGAGCGCCAACGCCGCGCGGTCATGAAGTCGAGCTTCTCGGTGACCAGCACCTGGACGAGGAGCGGGATCGAGTTCGGCGGGTACGTCCCATCGCCGTCCATCGTGACGATGACGTCGCCGCGCGCCTTCGCGAAGCCCGTCCGGTAGGCGCGGCCGTAGCCCTTGCGCCCCTCGAAGACGACCCGCGCGCCGAGCGACTGCGCGACCTCGGAGGTCCGGTCGGTCGACGCGTTGTCGACCACCAGGATCTCGTCGACCACCGGCGGCATCTGCTCGATGACCGCACGTACGCCCTCTTCTTCGTTGTGGCACGGAATCACGACCGAGATGCGCTTACCGAGGAACATGGGAGGCCTCCGATCTCTGCCGTCGTCGACGTCAGGCCGCGCCGGCGGCGGCCGAGGTGGCGGATTTGGCGCCGCAGGTCGCGAGGGACGCGGGCGCGGGTTTTCCCGACAGGCGCCGCCACAGCTTCCGCATCTTGAGGCTCGACCACTCCTTCAGCACCGCGGGCATCATCATGGGGTTGAACAGGATGTTGATGGTGAGGAAGCACTCGTACGTGCAGAAGCACTTCGATTCGCGGATGAACTTCCGGCTCGCCTCGGCTTCCTTGCTGAACCAGATCTTCTTGAAGTCGTAGCCGGCGTCCCGGATGTTGCCGAGCTTGCGGTCGATCAGGAGCTCGCACGGGTAGATGTCGCCGTTGGCGAACATCGCGCCCCCGAGGTTCCCGGCGTAGCACGGGATCTGGTACTCGTTCGTGCGGACGATCTTCGCGATCAAGTTGTGTCGCAGGATGCGCTTCGCGTTGATGAAGTCCGCGAACGGGAAGTGGTCGTAGCCGCTGAGCGACCCGCTCTTGTATTCGCGCTCCATGTGGTCGGCGTACGCCTGGTACTTCTCCACGTCGAAGAACTTCGTGAGCGGCTCCTTCGGCGAGCCCCGCGTGAGCAACGTGAAGACCGTGTCGACGTCGAGGTTCTTGCGGAACCACTCGTAGTTCTCGATCAGCACGTCTTCGTTGTGCTTGGAGACCGTCGTCTCCACTTGGACGCTGAAGTTCTTGTGGTGCTTCTCGACCTCACGCAGCGCCTTGTAGGTCTCGATCGAACGCTTGAAGAGCCCGGGGAAGACGCGGATCTCGTCGTGCAGCTCGCCCACGCCGTCGAGCGAGACGTCGATGTGGAGATCCAGGTCCGGGCACGACTCGACCAGGTCCTTCACGATCGAGACGGTGCGCGCCGTCGTCGAGCCGTTGGTCGGGATGCCGACGTTCCGCACGCCCGTGTTCTTGTGGAAGATCTTGACGATCTCGCCGATGTCCTTGCGCAGGAAGGGCTCGCCGCCGGTGGGCAGGAGGAACATCAGACTCCCCTTCCCCATGCTGGCGCTCACCTTGTCGATCTCCTCGAGCGAGAGCTCCTGCTTGCGGTACGTCATCGACGGCTCTTCCCATCCGGGATGCGCGCCGTCGGCGAGCAGACAGTGCTTGCACTTCGCGTTGCAGGCGTCGGTGATGAAGTAGACGAGATACACGGGGAGCTGGCCCTTCTTGCGGAACAGCTTCGTGCCGTGCTGCAGGTAGTCGAGGTAGCCCATGTACGGTCGTCTCCTTGTGCGGAACCCTAGTAACGCCGCCCGAACGGGTACGACGCCATCCCGGCGGCCGTGCCGGCGCCGGCGACCAGCAGCTCGGCCCACAGCACCGGCACGGCCGCCAGCATGCGCAGCCAGCCGTCGGCGCGGCGGATCGCGGTCAGGAACTCCCAGTTGAGGCCCATGACGCCGGCCACGCCCGCGCCGGCGAGCGCCGCGGTGCCGGGCAGCCGGAAGGCGAGCCCGACGAGCGCGATGAGCAACGTGAGGCACGCGAGCGGGACGCTGGCGACGTAGCTCGAAGGAACGGAGGTGTTGTTCTGCGCGAGGTCGCTCGGATGGCGGAGCTTGAGCCGCGTCAGCGACACCGAGCGCATGAAGTCGGTGCGGAGCATGCTCCAGAGGTTGTATTGCTTCACGTGCTCGACCTCGAGGTCGGGATGCACGCGGACGCGGACCCCGAGCCGGGCGAGCTTCTGGCCGAACGCGGTGTCCTCGACGTTGGGAGTGGCGTACCCCTGGTCGAAGCCGCCCACACGCAGGAAGGCCTCCCGCCGGATGGCGGCTGCGGTCGTATAGAAAAGCGGCACGTCGCCAGTCTGCCTCAAGTAGGTCCAGCGCATCCAGAGGTTTTTGTACTGGCTGGCGAGGTTCGTGTACCGCATCTGCGCGGCCTGCACTCCGCACAGCCCGTCGACGTCGCCCGCCTCGAAGGACTCGGCCAGCAGCGGCAAGGTCTCCGGGCGCACCATGACGTCCGAATCGATGAAGAAGAGCACCTCGCCCGTCGCCATGCGTGCGCCCAGGTTGCGCGCCGCGGCGGGGCCGACCCGGCCGGCCGTGGGCACGATCCGAACCGGGAAGGTTCCTGCAATCGTCGACGACTGGTCGGTGGAGCCGTCATCTACCACGATCGCCTCGAAGTCCTGGAAGCGCGACTCGTAGAGCCGCGTCAGGCACTCGGTCAGGGTCGTTTCGGCGTTGTACACCGGGATCACGACGGAGACCTTGGGGGCGGTCGCCGCCGCGCTGCCGCGTTTGCGCGAGAGCCAGCGCGCCATCGAGGTCACGCGGTTCGGGCGTCCCTGGGTCGATGCCTTGGTCTGGTCGGGGTTCGGACGCATCTCAGTTCACCTGCTTGTCCGTCGTGGCGGCCGCCACGGTCGTGCCGAAGGCGGCCTCCATGCGACGCGAGAGCTCGGCCGTGCGCTCGGGTTCTCGTGCCGCCAGATTGTCTGCTTCTTCCGGATCGCGCGCCAGATCAAACAACATGCGGTCGCCGCGCGAGGTCGTGATGAGCTTGTCCGTGCCGTCGTACAGGACGCGGACGGCGCGATCGTACGTCGGGCCGTACGACGAGACGAGGAAGGGGTTGATCCCCTCCTCGGCGAGGATGGCGTGCGTCACGTGGGGCAGTGCCTGGCCCTGGACGCCCGCGATGGTACGCGCCCCGGCCACCTGGACGGCGGTCGGAACGATGTCGACCAGCTGCACCGCCGTGTCGTCCCGGCCGCGCGCGCGTCCCGCACCCGGGAACTTCACGACCAGCGGGACGTGCACCAGGGGCTCGTAGAGCATGCGCCCCATGTGCCCGACGCTGCCGTGCTCGCCCAGGAGCTCGCCATGGTCCGCGGTCACGATGACGAGCGCGTCCTCGTATCGCCCGCGGGACTTGAGCGCCGCCATCAGCTCGCCCAGAGCGGCGTCCATGGCCGCGAGCTGCCCGTCGTACGAGGCGACGATGAAGCCGAGCTCGTCCGGCGCGAACCGGCGCACCTCGTGGGTGTAGAGGTCGCGCTGCGCGAGCGCGGACGCACCCGGCTGCTCCCACGCCCAGCGGTCGTACGGCGCGTCGGCCATCCACGGCTGGTGCGGCTCCATGTAGTTGAGGAACATGAAGACCGGCCGGCCGGCCGGCGCCTGGTCCAGCCACGCGAGGGCGGCCGCGTTGATGTCGCGCGCGTGGCGATACGGCTTGAGACAGAAGCTCGGCGAGAACGCGCGGGCGAGCCGGATGACCGGCGGGTGCACGCGGAGGAGGAGACCCGGCGCGTCCTCGTAGTGTCCAAATCCCTGCGCGATGCCGTAGTCGCGGTAGAGGTACGAGAAGTTCGCGACGAAACCCGCCGTCCGATAGCCGTGATCGCGCAGCGCCTCGGCCAGCGTCGTGCGATCCGCGGCGAGCGGGTAGGCGACGTTGCGCCGCCCGTCGATCGACTCGCCCTCCTGCCAGGTGCCGGCGAGCTGGGCGCCGTGCCGGCTCGGATAGAGCCCCGTCAGCATGGAGGCGTGTCCGGGCAGCGTCCATCCCGCCGGGCTCCGCGCCTGGGTGAACAGGAGCGCGTCGCCCGCGAACGCGGTCAGGTTGGGGGACGTCTCGCGCCCGTAGCCGTACGTCGACAGGTGATCGGCGCGCGTCGTATCGAGCGACACGAGGATCACGTCGGGCGTGCCCGCGGCGGGCGGCACGGCCGTCACGACGTCCTCGACGAACGGCGCGGTCGACAGCGGATGCGCCGTCGCCACCAGCGCCGCGAGCCCGCACGCGAGCTCGAGCCCGGCCCGCACGCCGCGCCGACCGATCGCCATGGCGACGAGCCCGTCGACTGCGATCGGGAGCCACGCGAGCCCGGCGACGACGAGCGGCAGCCACGCGCCCCGGAGCGCCGCGGCATGATGCTCGCTGGCCCACGCGTCGCCGTAGAGGACGCCGAGCGCGCCGAGCGCCGTCACCTGGAGGAAACCGATGGCCCCGACGTCGTCGCGCACCAGGCGCAGCGCGAGCGCGGCCACGGCGGCGAAGAGCGCGACGTATCCGGCCTCGGCGCCGAAGCCGGGCGGCGCGTAGACCCGCAGGAGCCCGTAGATCCCGACCAGGACGAGCGCGACCGCGAGGCGTCGCGCCGCAGGCGCGACGGCGCCGCACACCAGACCGGCGACGGCCGCGACGAGCACGTCGAGCGCCAGGAGCCGGATCGCCACGTCGCCGGCGACGAAGCTGCCGCTCGACCAGGCGAGCGCCGCCTCGACCACCGCCCACACGAGCCCCGCGACCATGCCGAGCGCGACGCCACGCACCGCCCCTGTGAGTCGCGACGTCATGGGATCGCGATCACTCGCCCTGTCCGAAGCGGTAGATGACGTTGAAGCTCGGGCGCCGCCCGCCGGCATGGGTCGCGATCGCGGTCCCGAGCCCGAGCAGACCCCAGAACACGATCTGGATCGTCGGGTTGTAGAACGCGTTGAAGTTGCTCATCGACACCAGGAACCCGACCGCCGACGAGAACGCCGCCCACAGCGTGAGGGCGAGGCGCCGGTCGGTCACGGCCGACATGCCGCGGTACATGCCCGCGAGCGCCGCGCCGACGATCCACATCATGAGCCCCCAGCCGACGAGGCCCGTCCGGAGCATCAGGGTCAGGTGCATGTTCTCGTTGCGCATGCGATGCGTCTCGCCGCCGGGTCCCTCGGGCACGGCGACGACGCTGGCAGCGCCCTTGCCGGGCTCCGTGCCGATGAGGCCGCGCGACGACCAGAGATCGGTCTCGATGGCCGTCGTCGTCACGCCGACGCGGCGCGACCAGTCGGCGCGCAGATCGGACGGCGAGAGCTCGAGCGCGCCCACCAGCACCAGCATGCTGAGGAAGGCCAGCGCCGATCCCACCACGAGCCGGAACGTCCGCCCCGAGAGCCGCCACGTGAAGACGGCTGCCGCGAGCCACAATGCGATCAGCGACGTGCGCGTCTGCGTCAGCACGACGCCGATCACGACCAGGGTCGTGCACACGACCCAGAAGTCGCGCTCCTCGCGCTGCTCGGCGCATACGAGCTCCACCAGCACGAGCGGCAGCCCCAGGACGAGATACGCGGCCAGCACGACCGGGCTTCCGAGCGTCGAGGCGATGCGCGGGATGCGATCGCCGCCCGCCTGCGTCTCGAGCATGAGCTCGAGAATGCCGACGCACGCGACCGCGACGGCGGCGAGCGCCACGACGCGCGTCGCGCGGCGCGCGAAGCCCGCGTCCATGTCGCCGCTGACGACCAGGAAGAAGAGGAGGAAGCCGGACGCGGTGAAGTACGCGAGGTCGCGGAGACGCGGCACGACCTCGCCGGTCGCGAACGCCGTCGCGACGGCGAAGACGACGAACGCCAGCATCGGCCAGTTGGTCGGCGTGCGGTAGAGGTAGAGTCGGTGCGCCGGCATCTGCCGGGCGAGCGCGGCGCCGACCAGCAGCACGCCGATGGCCTCGAACGGTGAGACGTGGAAGCCGCCGAGGTCGACCTGGAACGGCCCGCGGAACAGGGCGGGCAGGAACGACGCGGACAGGAAGACGAGCGCCAGCAGCAGCCCGAGCGTCAGCCAGCGGTTCAGCAGTTTCACGAACGTGCCGAGGACCAGCTTCACGTCGAGTCGCATGCTGCGGTTGCGGATGTAGAGGACGTCGTAGCGGAGCTTGTCGCGCGGGTGCGTGAAGTAGCCGCCCCGTAGCTGGGCCAGACCCGTCATGCCGGGACGGACGATGAAGCGCGCGGCGTAGTTCTCGATCTCGCGCATCGAGGTGGCGAGGAACACGGGCCGGATCGGACGCGGGCCGACGAGATTCATGTCGCCCTTGACGACGTTGATGAGCTGGGGGATCTCGTCGAGCTTCGTGCGCTTCAAGAACCGTCCGACCGGCGTGTAGAGCGGGTCGCCCGGCGTCAGCAGCCGCGCCCCGATCCGCTGCTCGGCGTCGACCAGCAGGGTGCGGAACTTGAGGATGCCGAAGGGCTCCATGTTCCGGCCGATCCGCGTGCCGCGATAGAGGACGGGGCCGCGGCTCGTGAGCTTGGTGGCGAGCGCGACGGCGAGCGAGATGGGGAGCGTGACGAGCAGGCCCACGGCGGCGATCAGCACCTGCCACCAGCGGCTCCAGTTGCCGTCCGGCTCGAGCCCGATCAGATCGGGCCGCCGGATCGGGGGCGCGACTTTGACGTCGACGGCGTCGAGCGCGATCACGGGTGTCTCCGTTTCTTCACGTCATCTCCACGCGCCGGCCGCACGCGCCGCGGCCGGCCCGGTGGCACCGAGCACGTCGTCCATCCACACCGACAGCACGAGCAGCGTCCAGAGTGCCCGGCTGTGGTCGGCGGCGAGCCGCACGTGCTCGTCGATGAGCCGGGTGACGGCCTGCGGCTCGAAGAGGCCCTGCGCACGCACTCGCGCCGGCGAGAGCGTGTCGCGGGTGAAGTCGCGCAGCTCGCCGGCGAGCCAGCCGGGCATCGGCACGTTGAAACCCCGCTTCTTACCGCCCACCACCGACGCCGGCAGCCGCGACGCCATCGCCTTCTTCAAGAGGTACTTGGTCGTGAGGCCGTGCAAGCGCAGGCGTGGCGGAATGCGGCGCGCCAGCTCGACCATGCTGCGATCGAGGAACGGCACGCGCGTCTCGAGCGAGTGCGCCATGCTCATGCGGTCGACCTTCACCAGGATGTCGGCGGCGAGGTAGAGCGCCGTGTCGACGTACTGCAGGCGATCGAGCTCCCCGCCATCGCTCTCGGCATAGAGCGACTCGAACAGGCGCGCCGTCGGCACCAGGCCCTCCGCGCCGCCCGCGTAGAGCCCGCGCTTCATGTCCTCGGTGAGAATCGACTTCCACCACAGGTGGCCCGCCGCGGGAGGCAGGTAGGCGCCGGTCACGAACCGCTTCGCCTTGTAGTCGAAGCTCACCTTGCCGTGCGACACCGGCAGCCGTCGCACGACCGCGGGCACGAGCCCCTGCCCCACGATCCGCGGCAGCCGCGCGTAGGCGGCCGCGATCTTGCGGGCACGGTACGTCTCGTACCCCGCCAGCATCTCGTCGCCGCCCTCGCCGGAGAGGACGACGGTCACGTGACGGCGCGCGAGCTCGGAGACGTGGTAGACGGGGATGGCGGAGGAATCGGCGAACGGCTCGTCGAAGTGGCGCACGAGCGTCGGCAGCAGGTTGATCGCGTCGGGCCGCACGATGAGCTCGTGGTGCTCGGTCCCGTAGCGGGTCGCGACCTCGCGCGCGCCGTCGGTCTCGCTGAAACCCTTCTCCTCGAACCCGATCGTGAAGGTGCGGATCGGGTGGACGCCCAGCTCGTGCATGAGCGCGACGATCGACCCGGAGTCGACGCCGCCCGACAGGAAGACGCCGAGCGGGACGTCGGCCATGAGGTGGCTCTCGACGGCGCCCTTGAGCGTCCGCAGGAGCTCCGCCTCCCATTCGGCTTCGGTCTCGGGCAGCCCGCGCCGGTCGGTCGGAACGTGCCCGTCCAGGCGCCAGTAGCGTTCGATGCGCGGCGCGCCGCGACCCGGCTCGGCGACCAGGATCGCGCCGGGCGGGAGCTGCGCCACGCCCGCGAAGATCGACGCGGGGCCGGGGACGTACCCGAGCGTCAGGTAGTCGTGCAGGGCCTGCGGATCGAGCTCGGGCTCGACGCCCGCCGCGAGCAGGCACTTGGGCTCCGAGCCCCAGAACAGCCTGTCGCCCCGCTGCGCGACGTAGAGCGGCTTGATGCCCATGCGGTCGCGGCCGAGGATCAGGCGGTGTGCGCGCGTGTCCCAGAGGGCGAACGCGAACATGCCGTCCATGTGGCGCGCGAGGTCGGTGCCGTGCTCCTCGTAGAGGTGGGCGATCACCTCGACGTCGGAGCGCGTGCGCAGGTGGTGGCCGCGCGACTCGAGCTCGCGCATGAGCGCCGGCGCGTTGTAGATCTCTCCATTGCAGACGACCTGCACGCTGCCGTCCTCGTTGCCGAGGGGCTGCTTGCCGCCGGCGACGTCGACGATCGCGAGCCGGCGCATCCCGAGCGCGGCCTCGGCGTGCGCGAACTCGCCGAAGGAGTCCGGGCCGCGGTGCACCATGACGTCGCACATGGCGCGCACCCGCTCGGCGCTGGCGCGCTCGCCGGATACGAGTCTCAGCTCACCTGCGATGCCGCACATAGCCCTACGCCGCCAGTCGCTGGCGCTCCATGGCCGCGGCCAGCTCCATGACCGGAGCCAGGCGGGGGCTCACCCCGAGCCGCGGCAGCAAGAATGGATCCGCTCCCGGACGCAGCGCGCCCGGGCGCGACGTCGTCGCCGATGCGAAGCCGAGGTCGCGCAGCACGCTCACCGTCTCCGGGCCGAAGTAGGTGTGCCGTCCACCGCTGTTGGGATAGCAGAAGTGACACACGCGTGTGCCGGTGGCGGCCTCGATGGCATCGCGGGATCCCGCGATCTCGTCACGTGCTACCGCTGCGCCGATGAGCGCGACGTTGCTGTGCGTCACCGTGTGCGCGCCGATCGTCCATCCCGCGGCGGCGAGCTCCCGCACCTGCGCCCAGGTGAGCATCGTTCCGGCGAGCGCGCGCTCGAGATCGACACCGGTCGCGCGCGCCAGCTCGGCGAGGCGCTCCTGGCGCGCCGACGCGTCGAGCGGTACCAGCGCCCGCGTGAGCGCCTTGGCCGCCGCCTCGCGCTCGGCCGAGCTCCCGATCCGCAGCGGCTCCCGCCCCGGCGCGGCGAGCGTCTCACCGCGCGCACCGAGCGCGATCGCGCGCGCGGCAGATACCCAGAACGGCGCCGAGCCGTCGATGGGGGCCGTCGTCAGATACACCGTCGCCGGCAGGCCGAGCGCGCGCAGGATCGGGAGCCCCAGCCGATGGTTGTCGGCGTAGCCGTCGTCGAACGTGATCGCGAGCGCGCGTGGCGGCAGCTTGTCGCCGCGGACCACCGCTTCGACCAGGACGTCGAGGGGCACGACCGTGTAGGCGCGCTTCACGAACGCCATCTGCGCGCGGAACGCGTCCGCCGGCATGCAGATGTCGGGCGCGGCGTAGACGACCGGATCGGCGCCGTCGGTGAGGGCGTGGTAGCGCAGCACGATGCCGCGCACCCGCGCGCGCGCGAGGCGCGCGAGCCGCAGGAGTCCCGAGTGGTAGATCGCCTGCTTCACGACCTGCGCCATCACCGCCCCGTCTCCCACGCGACCTTCTTCTCGCCGCGGACAAGCCACGCGAGCGCGAGCAGCGGTGCCAGGTTCAGCACGCAGAAGTAGAGCGGAATGAAGAGCCCGGGCGGCCGCACGCGCAGCCGCTCCAGCGTGTAGGCGACCAGGCCCGAGCCGTACATGGCGAGCTGGGCCGCGAGCACGAGCTGGAAGAAGGGCCCGCGCGGCGCGAGCGCGACGCTCGCCGCCAGCAGGACCAGGAGGAAGACCGGCACGAGCCAGCGCAGCACGCGATGCGACCACAGCAGGGTCGCGAACCACGGGTGGCGGAGCGGATTCAGCAGGGCCGGCATCGTGAACGCGCCGCGCAGCCCGCGCGTGATGACGCGCGCCCGGCGGTGCAGCTCCTCGCCGAGCGACCGGCTCTCGGCCGCTTCGAACGCGAGCGCTCTCGGCTCGAGCACCGTGCGGTGGCCGCGCTCCGTCACGCGACCCGGCTGGACGAAGTCGCTGATGGCGGCCGCGTCGAGTGGGACGTAGAGCGCACGGCGCATCGCGTACACGCAGCCGGCGACGCCGACGATCGAGTGCACCTGGCTCTCCCACACGCGGAGCTGCCGCTCGAACCCCCAGAAGAGCGCCCGACCCTCGGCCGACGTGTTGCGGGGCTCCTTCTCGTAGTGGAGATCGCCGCCGACGCAGCCGACGGCCGGGTCGGCGAAGTTCGCCACCATTTCCCGGATGGTGGTGGGGGTGTACACCGTCGTGACGTCGGAGAAGACGAGGATGTCGCCCCGGGCCTCGGCGACGGCGGCGTTCTGCGCAACCGTCTTGCCGCCGCGCCCCTCGACCCGCAGGAGCCGGACCCGCGGCGCGAACTCGCGCACGATGTCGTCGGTCCGATCGGTCGAGCCATCCGACGCCACGACGATCTCCAGGCGGTCGGGCGGGTAGTCGGCGGCGACGCACTCCTGGAGCTTGCGGCGGATGTCGCGCTCCTCGTTGTAGGCGCAGATGACGAGCGACACGGTGGGTGCGACCGGCGCGCGGCGGACGGGTTTCCGCCGCAGGAGCGCCATCGCCCACAGGAGGAGCGGATAGCCGACATACACCCACACGATGATGGCGAGCGCGGCGACGAAGAGCGCGAGCGCCATCAGGCCCGCTCCCGGAGCGCCAGCAGCGGCTCACGCAGGCGTTGCCAGCCCTGCAAGCCGAGGCACGCCTTCGCGGCGTTCTTCGCCGCCTCGATCGCCTGCATGCGCCAGAGGGCGCGCGGCGTGGCGTTCACGATCGCCCCGAAGTCGTCGACCAGCATGCCGCGGCGCACCGCCACGCGCGGGATCGCGAGCGCATCGCCGCCCACGTACCACCAGGCGACGCGACTCGTGCAGAAGGCCTTGTACCCGAGCTCCGCGAGGACCCCGCGCAGCGCGGGCGACTCCCACCCGCGCGGCAGGGAAGCGCTGCGGACCGCCACGCCGAGTCGCTCTTCCAGCAAGCGCTTCGACTCGCCGAACTCCCGCTCGACGCCGGCGCGATCGAGCTCGTGCACGAAGGGGTGCGTCAGCGAGTGACTGCCGACCTCCATCCCCGCGGCAACCATCTCGCGGAGCTGCGCCCACGTGGCGTACCCGGGCGTGTCGACGAGCGTCGGTACGACGAAGAACGTCGCGCGCAGCCCGAGCTCGCGCAGGGTGGGAAACGCGATCTCGTAGTCGCTCGCCGCACCGTCGTCGAAGGTGAGGCTGTAGAAGGCGCCGCCGAGCTCCGAGGGGACCTGCCCCACCGGGATCGCGCGGCGTGCCGACGCGCGCGCTTCCACCATGAGGGCGCGAAACTCATCGGGCGTCAGCACGTACGGGCGGTGCGTCGTGGGCACGCGATCGACCCGGTCCGCGGGAACGATGTCGTGGAAGCAGAAGACTGCCGCGCGCGCCCTCATACGTAGCCGAGCCCCTCGAGCATGTCCTGGATGCGTTGCTCGTCATCGGCCGAATAGCGGAACGCGCCGTTCTCGGGAAGCGCATACGGCTCGGCGTTGACGGCGATCGGCTGCGCGCCGACGCGTTCCGGAGCGAGCGCCTCGGTGAGAACGCGCCCGTCCATGTCGGCGTCGATGGGCAGGCCGAGGAGATAGAGGACGGTCGGCGCGACGTCCTCGATCGCCGCGAGCGGGAGGGTTTCGCCCCGGCGCACGTCGGGACCGTACGCGAGCAGGATGCCGTCGCGCGCGTGGTTGCCGGTGCGCTCCTCCGGCCCCTTCCCCGCCGGCATGAGCGCCGTGCGGCCGAGCCCCTCGACCATGCAGACCGTGCGCGCCGTCTCGACCAGCAGGTCGGGACCACCGTCGGCGTGGGGACCCGAGTAGATCTCCTCCCGGCGGTGCACGGCCGTGACGATCGGCTCGCCCGTCTTCGGGTGGCGGTAGGCGAGCAGGCGCTCGCGCAGCTCGGCGATCACACGCTCGTACTCCGCGCCCGGGCTGACGATCCCCTCGGGCTCGCGTCCCTTGAGGTTGACCCAGAGGCCGCTCCCGGGTGCCGATGGGCAGTAGGCGCGCGTCCGGTTCCAGTCGATCCGGCTCGCGATCTTGCTGAAGGACGACAGCGATTGCGGTACCGCGCCCTTGAGCGCCCGCGGCACGAGCTTCGTCACCCAGCTGAGCCCCATGCGCTTCAGGCGTCGTGTGAGGTCCTTCGCGTCGACACCCACCGCGGCGAGCCCCCGTCGCGCCGCACCCTCGCCCTGCATCGCCAGGAAGCCTTCGGAGGCGAGCCAGTTCATGACGCAGAAGTAGGTGTGCAGCGGCGCCGATCCGTGGTCGGAGAGCAGGACGACGTTCGTGCCCGGCGGCAGCGCGTCGAGATAGCGACCGAGCGCGCGGTCGAAGGCGACGTGGAAGTCGCGGATGGTGTGCTCGTACGGTCCCGGTCCCGGATACGCGGGATGGGCGCGGTCCATGTAGCGCCAGAAGAAATGCTGCAGCTTGTCGAGGGTGTGCGACATGACCCAGAAGAGGTCCCAGTCCTCGTGCGCGAGGAGGTAGAGCGCTTCCTCGGTCTGCACGCGCTGCAGGTCGAAGGCGTCGGCGCGGAAGGTGTCGAGGTCGCCCTGGCGCAGGTTCTCCGCGTCGACCTCCATCCGGTAGCGCGGGATCTGCGCCTCGAGCCGCGCCTTCAAGGCCGCCGGCGCGACGAAATCCTCGGTGCCCTTCGGCGTCATGATGCCCGACACCATCACGCCCACCGACTCCTGCGGCGGATACGTGAGCGGCATGCGGAGCACGACGCTGCGACGCCCGTGCTGCGCGACGATGTCCCAGACCCGCGGGCTGCGCAGGTCGCCCGGCGTCACGGGCGCCGGCGAGAGTCCCCCCGCACGGCCACGATAGAAGTTGAAGATGTTGTGCTTGCCCGGATTGCGACCGGTGGCGGCCGAGGTCCATCCCGGGGGCGTCAGCGCGGGCAGCGTCGAGCGCAGCGGCGCGTGCACCCCGGCGTCGATGAGACGTCGCAGCGTCGGCAGCACGCCGGCCTCGACCCAGGGCATCACCAGATCCCACGTCGCCGCGTCGAGCCCGACGACGAACACGCGCTGGCGGCTCACGCCGTTTGCGGAGCTCACGCCGCCCTCCGATTGAGAGCAGGTGCCCGCAGGGCACCTGCGCAGGAGCCCCCGTCCGCGCGGCGCGCGCCGCGCCGCGCTCCGATGGGCGTCGGGCGGCTCACGCCGCCCTCCGGTTCGCCGCCAGGCGTTCGTCGTAGAAGGCCTCGAGGCGCGACACCATGGCGCGGGCGCCCCAGCGGGCGACGACGACCGCCTGCGCGGCCTCGGCGAAGCGTGCGGCGCGCTCGGGCTCGTCCAGCATCGAGGCGATGGCGGCCGCGAGGCCGGCGGGATCGTCGGGCGGCACGAGCGCACCGAGGCGTCCCTGATCGAGCACCTCGCCGTTGCCTCCGACGTCGGTCGCTACGATGGGGCGGCCGGCGGCCATCGCTTCCATGAGCGCGTTCGACATCCCCTCCTCGCGCGACGGGAGGGCGAACACGTCCATCGCCGCGAGCGCCGGGCGCACATCGTCGAGGGTGCCCGTGAACGTGACGTCGCCCGCGACCCCGAGCTCGGATGCCCGTTGGCGCAGCTCCTGCGCCGACGGACCGTCGCCAACGACGAGGAGCTGGGCGCGATCCCCGCGCCGGAGGCGGAGCCGCTTCACCGCCGCGAGCAGGACGTCCTGGCCCTTGCGCGGCTCGAGGCGACCGACCGTGCCGACCACGGGCCGGTCCGATGCGAGGCCGAGCGCGCGCTTGGCCGCCGGCGTCGCCACGGCGACACGGAACGCATCCGCGTCGATGCCGTTCTGGAGAAGCGTCCAGCGGCACCGCATGCCGTGGGCCTCGCCCTCCGTGCGGAGGGCTTCGGCGTTCACGAGCACCGTGTCGACCTGCCGCGCGATACGGCGCCAGGCCCGACGCGCCCCGTCGTCGGCGCCCGTGAGGCTGCGCTTGCTCGCGAGCAGAAGCGGGACTCGCGCGAGCCGTCCGATGAGGGCTCCGACGAGCGCCGGCCGCCATTGGTAGCCGTGGATGATCTCGCACCCCTCGGCCTTGAGCCGGCGGGCCGTGCGCACGACCGCGCTGAGCGCGCGCGGCGTCGTGAGGCTGCCGGGGACGTCCAACGTCGTGACTTCGATCCCCGCGTGACGCAGCTCGCTCTCGACCTCGCCTCCGGGTCGAAGCGTGAACACCTCCGGTGTGAAGCGGCTCCGGTCGAGGAGCCCCAACACCTGCTGCAGGTGTCGTTGCGTCCCGCCGGTCGCGAGGAGCGGCGCGAAATACGCGACCCGCGTCACGCGGCGAGCCTTCCCATGCCGGGCCGGCCGACGATGCGCACCGGTACGGGCTCCGGCAGCGATTCCACGTAGCGCCGCATGACGATGATCATGCCGATCATCGCGTAGGTTATCGGGTTCAGCCACAGGTCGGCGAACGCCGAGAAGAAGGCGTACAAGATGAAGATCACGCGGATGGCGCCGGCCGCGGCCCCGATCTCCGGATCGCGGTGGGCAAGCCGCGTGATCACCTGCAGGTCTCGCCACGTGACCCAGAACAGCACCACGTAGCCGATCACCACGAGGATGCCGCCCTCCGAGGCCGCCCACAGATAGGAGTTGTGCGGCGGACGGAAGAACGTGTCCTGGTAGATCTGGCGCGACACCTCGCGGAAATTCCCGAGCCCGATGCCGAACAACGGATAGTCCCAGAAGATCTGCCAGGCCCGCTCGATCGTCTCCTCGCGCATCACGTTCGACGTCGCGCCGACCTCGCCGCGCTGCGGGAGGAAGTTGATCATCCGCTCCCAGCTCTCCGCCGGCACCATCGTGAGGACGGCGAACAGACCGGCGGCCGCCAGCAGGCCGATCTGCGGCGCCGTGATGCGGAATCCCCTTGGGCTGCGCTGCAGGAGCACCGCCAGCACGCCGACGCCGAGGAGCCCGCTGCGCGACCCCGTCCCGAACAGCACCATCGTCGACGCGGCCATCGCACCGAGCGCGAGCGCCTGGCGCACGAGCGTCGGCCGCGCGCGCGACCAGAACCACCAGCACGCGATCTCGATGAGGCAGATCATCGCGAGGCGGTTCGGGTTGGCGCCCGAGGTGAAGCTCGCGGCGATGCGGAACCCGCGGTTCAACGTTCCGGTCGCCATGTTGTAGAGCGCCGACGGCACCGCCACGAACAAGGCCAGCATGAACGTCAGGAACATCGTCCGGATGTCGCGCCGATCGCGGACGAAGACGATGAAGAAGACGAGGTAGACCAGCCGCGCGATGAAGTTGTGCGACATGTCCTCGGTCTTGTCGAGGACCTTCGCGCGGCCGACCGTCTTGCGCAGGGTCGGAAAGATCCAGTCGGCGTACATCGAGCCGGCGAGCAGCAGGAGGCCGATCACGATGAAGATCTGCACCTGGCGGTTGCGCAGGAACGAGAAGTCGCGCTTCTCGAGGACGTGCATGGCGAGCAGCACGACGAAGCAGAGGCCCAGCAGGTTGTTGATGGTGAGCATGCCGAGCGACTGGAGCAGCGTCGGATAGGCCGCGAGCAGGAACGCCGCCGTCATCATCGCGATCCCGACGACCGGCCGCACGAACAGGAAGCCCACGACCGAGAGCGCGATCCACCCGGCGCAGATGAGGATCTCCTTGCCGAAGTAGGTGCCCGCGACGGTCATCGCGCCGACCATGGGCAGGCCGAGCGCGATCGCGAGGCGCACCACGAGCGGCGCACCTTCGGGACGATCGTAGGTCGTCGCGGTCACGGGCATGCGGAACGCTCGCAGCGAGGGGCTCGGGCGCGCGGGCGTGCCCTAGAGTAGCTCCTCGAGGAAAGCCGGGATGTAGGTGCGACGGCGATTGAGCACCGAGCCCACGAGCTTCACGCCCACGCGCTCGAGCGCCCGACGACTGCGCTCCACCTCGGGGATGCGCGTGCGATCGGCCTCGATGACGATCAGCGCAGCGTCGAGCCGGGGGCCGATGATGGAGGCCTCACCGTAGAGGTTCACGGGCGGGAGGTCGAAGATCACGAAGTCGAACGCGCCCCGGAGCTGCTCGAGGGCCGCGGCGAGCCCGGCCGAGTCGAAGAGCGCCGAGGCCCCGAGCGGCGCCTGGCCGCACGGGATCGCGAACATGTTCGGCACCTGCGTCGACTGCGTCACCTCGGCGAGGGTGCGCTCGCCGCGGATCAGCTCGGCGAACCCGCCCTCCGGGTGGGCGCCGAACACGCGCTCGAAGCTGGGCGATCGGAGGTTCGCCTCGACGACGCACACGCGTCCGCCGCGCCGTCGCGTGAGGATCGACGCGAAGACGGCCGCCGTGGTGGTCGCGCCTTCGCCGTGGCGCGAGGCCGCGACGCCGAGGAGCTTCGGCCCCTGCGCGACCGTCGCGCCGGGCGAGACGAGCAGGTTCGTCCCGAGCCGCTGGTAGGCCTCTTCGAGATCGGGGCCGAGCTGGAAGTTGAGGCTGAGCGCGCCGTTCGTCTTGGTGCGTCCGTTGCCGAACAGCCATTGCCACAAGCGGCGCCGCGCGCCGCCGTTGCCGCCGTGCCCATTGCCGTTGCCGTGACCGTTGCCCTCCCCGCCGCCATGACCGTTGCCCCCACCCCCTCCGGTGCGCTCGGCTTCGAGCTTCTTCAGCGCGTCGTAGATGCGACTCATCTCAGCGGGTCTCCGGATCTCAGGGCTGTGCCAGGTCGGGCGTCGACTCGAGGTCGGGAATGACCGCGAGGACGGGGAGCTCGAGGTAGCGTTCGACTTCTTCCTCGAAGCGCAGCCGCCGCGACAGGAACTCCACGGCCACGGCCATCGCGGTCGCGAGGGCGAGTCCGCCGATGATGCCGAGCAGGAGGGGCAGGAGGACCCCGTTCTGCGGCTCGATCGGCGGCACGGCGCGATCGAAGACGCTGACGTTGACGAGGCTCTGGTCGGTCATCGCCTCGGTGATGCGCGCCTCTTCCTGCTTCTTGAAGTACGTGTCGTACGCGTACTTCTTCTGGTCGGCCTCCTGCTGGAGGTTCGCGATCGTGAACTGCTTGTCGGCGAGGTCGGCCAGGCGCTGCTTGCCCGCCTCGAGCCGGCTCGCGAGCGAGGGCTCGCGCGCCTGCGCGTCGGCGAGGAGGGCCTGGAGCGAGAGGCGGTTGCGCTCGAGCTCGGAGTAGAGCTCGTTGTGGCGGATCGTTTCCTTGTTGAGGATGTGCTCCTGCTCGGCGTCGGTGCGCCCCTTGAGGTTCGCGATCTTCTCGCTGACGTCCTGCACCGAGCGATCGGCCGGGAGATAGCGCTGCAGGAGCTGGATGCGTTCCACCTCGAGCTCGGCGAGCTTGCTCTTGAATGCCAGCTTCGTCGGGTTCGTGAGGTACTCCTGCGCGAACGGAATCTGCTGCGGCGTCGCGTTGATCTGCTCTTCGACCTGCGCGAGCTTGCGCTGGGTCGCGGCGATCTTCGCGCGGTGCGCCTTGAGGCCCTTGTCCTGCTCCATCACGTCGGAGTTGAGGAGCCGGATCTCCTGCTCCACGTCCACGATCTTGTTGTCGCGCAGGTAGGTCCGCAGGTGATCCTGCGCCTCCTTCATCTGGCTCTCGAGCAGGCGGAGCTGCTCGCCGTAGAACGCGTCGAGGCCCTCCCGCCGGTACACCTTGTTGTGGTGATCGACGTAGACGTCCGTGATCGTGTTGACGAAGCGGGCGACTTTCTCCGGGTTCTTGCCGATGAAGCTGATCTGGAGCGTGTTCGTGCCGGGCGTGGGCGCCACGGAGAGGCCCGCCTGCAGGCCGCTGATCAGCTCGGCCTCGGTACCCGACTCCGGCTTCATGTCGAGCCGCTTCACCGCCTCGGCGACGACCTGGTAGCTGCGGACGATGTCGGCCTCGGTCTTCACGACCTCCTGGCTGAGCGGCATGTTGACGCTGCGGGACGGGGCTTCGGCGGGCGCGAGCTGTACCGTCTCGCCGAGCTTCACCAGCACCTTGGACGACGCGAGCCACTGGTTCGGGCGCAGGAGCGCGGCCACGACCGACCCGAGGAAGATCACGAGGAAGACGCCGAGCACGAGGCGTTGATGCTTGAACACGGCGTACAGGAAGCTCCGGACCGCCAGCGTCGACGCGCTGCCGCGCTCGATCGCCGTCGCCGGCACGATGGTGGTCTCGGGAACCGTCTGGATGGTCGCCATCGATACCCCGTTACTGTGAGAGCGAGTAGCCGACGCCGACGCGCGGCAGGGCCGGGATCAAGCCGCGCACGTACTGGTCGACGACGATGTTCGCATCGGCGATCCAGGTGCGGGGCACGTAGACGACGTCGCCGGGATGCAAGCGCACGCGCTCCGGCACGCCGTCGTTCACGACCTGATCCATGTTCATGCGAGCGGCGGTGAACCTCCCGTCGGGTCCCGGGGTCATCAGGACGACGCTGTCGAGCTTGGCCGTGGGACGGAAGCCGCCCGACTGGAGCACCGCCTGGAGCGGCGTCATATCGCGCTGCAGGACGACGTAGCCGGGCCGCAGCACCTCGCCGCCGATGTACGCGCGTTGCTCGGCGACCTTGGTGACGACGACGACGACCTCCGGCTTCCGCAGCCGGTGCGACGATCGCCGTTCGACGAGCCGCTCGAGCTCGGTGGGCGTGAGGCCGATGACCGCGATCTCGCCCGTGGTCGCGAGCGAGATGCGCCCGTCGGGACGCACCGGGATCTGCTCGTTCAGCTCCGGCTGGTACGTGAACCGCACGTGCAGCTCGTCGTACGCCTGGATGCGGTAGTCCTCGGTCGTGCTCTGCGGCGCCGCCGGCAGCAGGGCGGCGGGCTCCGGGGCGACTGCTTCCGGCGCAGCGTCCGCGGCGGGCTCGGTCGCGACGTCGTTGGAGTCGACGGGCTGCGGGTGGTGCGTGGCACACGCGGCGGCGCACACCGCGAACATCAAGACCATCGCCCAGGGCGCGCGTTGTCTCTCCTGGCTGCGCATCGCTGCCTCCGTCGAGCCGGCAGACACTACTCCGGCCCCAGGCGGCTGCCCAGCCTGATCGCGCACTGCGTACCGCACGGCAGGCGAGCGACAGACGGAGAGCCCCCTCATGATGAGGGACCAGGCTGCAATTTCAGTGCCACGGACGGTACGCTCGACGGCGCTATCGAATGAACTTTCCAGGCGTTTTGCGCCAACTAGAGGCCCGCGTCCGGCCGCTGTTTCTCGCGCTCCTGCGAGCCGGGAAGCGAAGCGCGCAGCCGGTCCAGAGGTCCCTGCGACCCTCGCACTCGCGCCAGAGCATCTCGCGCCCGCGCACGGTCCTGCAGCCCTACGACATGACCCCGCCCTTCGGGCGCGCCCTCAGACAGACCGCCGGCGCATCCACACCCGCCCCCCGACGTAAGGGCGCCCTGTGCGTGCCCGTATGCCGCCGGCTTCGCCGGGCTTCGCCGGCCGCGGCACCTCGGTCGCGCGTACCACCGCCGCCCCACCCTCGCCCCGACCCAAGACGAAGTCTTGGGTCGGAACTAATTCGCGAGGCTCTCGGGATCGGCCTTGCCGCGGTGGCGATAGTCCTCGCGACGCAGGCCGTGGAGCTTCATCTTGCGATGCAAGGTCGCGGCGTCGACCAGCGCGTGCTTCGCCGACAAGTTGATGCCGCCACGGTACTTCCGCAGGACGCGCGCGAGGTAGTCCTTCTCGGCGCGCCGTAGATACTCCTTCAGCGGCACCTCGAAGTCGTAGCCCGCCTGGCGGCCGTTGCCGTTGGCGGCTTCGCGGCCGAGGCTCGCGTGGCCCGGCAGGTCGACCTCGCGGATCACGGCACCGCTCGTGCGCAGGATGGCGCGTTCGATGACGTTGCCGAGCTCGCGCACGTTGCCCGGCCACTGGTAGCTCATGAGCTGCGAGAGCGCGCGGTTCGAGAGCCGGTTGATCCCCTTGTCCTTCGCCATCTCGCTGTTGCGCAGGAACTCGCCCACCAGCAGCGGGATGTCCTCGATGCGCTCGCGCAGCGGCGGGATCCGCATCGGCACGACGTTGATGCGGTAGTAGAAGTCCTCGCGCATGCGGCCCTCGGCGACGAGCGACGCCAGATCGACGTTGGTCGCGCAGATGATGCGCATGTTCACCTTGATGAGACGGTTCGAGCCCAGCTTCTCGATCTGGCGCTCCTCGAGGATGCGCAGCAGCTTCAGCTGCATGTTGAGCGAGATCGACTCGATCTCGTCCAGGAAGAGCGTACCGCCGTTCGACAGCTCGATCTTCCCCACCCGGTCGTGAATCGCGCCCGTGAACGCGCCGCGCTCGTAGCCGAAGAGCTCGCTCTCGAGCAACGTGTCGGGAAAGGCGGCGCAGTTGATGGCGACGAAGCGGCCGTTCTTCCGCTTGCCCTGGAAGTGGATCGCGCGGGCGGCGAGCTCCTTGCCGGTGCCCGATTCGCCGTAGATGAGCACGGTGGCGTCGTTCTGCGCGAGCACGCTGATCGTCTCGAAGATCTCGTGCATGACGCGGTTGCGGCTCACCATGTTCGCGAACGAGTAGCGGTCCGAGAGCTGGCTGCGCAGGTAGTTGATCTCGTCGAGCAGGCGGCGCTTCTCGAGGATCTTCTCGGTGGCGAGGAGGATCTCCTCCTTCTGGAAGGGCTTCGTGATGTAGTCGCTCGCGCCCTGCTTGATCGCCTCGACGGCGCCCTTGATGCTCGCGTAGCCCGTGATCATGATCACGTCGAGCTCGGGCCAACGATCCTTGATCTCGCGCGTGAGACCGATCCCGTCCGTCCCGGGGATCTTCAGGTCGACGACCGCGAGGGAGAAATCCTGCTCGCCGAGGAGCCGCAGGCCCTCCGTGGAATTTCCCGCGCACGCCACCGCGTAGCGCTGCGAGCTGTAGAGCTCCTCGAGCTGCCGGCAGATGAACGGATCGTCATCCACAATGAGAATGCGTGTCTCCATCGATACTCCCTGCGATCAGGCGCGAATCGGCAGCACGAGAGCCAGGCTCGTACCGCCGTCCGGACCGTCCTGCACGACGAGCTCGCCGCCAAACGTGCGCACCACGTTCTCGGCCGTCGCCCACTCGACCTCCGCCATCGTCGAGCTCACGGGGGACACGACTGCAGCCGCTCCGATGATCCGAACCACGAGCACTTCGCCGCCGGCGCGCGCGTCGATGCCGACCGTGGCGTGCAGGCGGGCCCCCTCCGCCGTACACGTCTCGAGGCGACGCGCCACCAGGCCGAGCACCTGCGACAGCCGTCCGGGATCGACCTGGACGCTGCGTTCGCCGAGGTCGGCGCGCGCGTCGACGACGATCGTGCGCCCGGCCGTGGCGCTCGCGAGCTGCCGGACGATGCCGTCCGCCACCTCGCGCGCCGCCATCCGGATCGCGGTGACCGCGATCGGGCGCACGTACTCGAGCGTCGCGCGCAGCAGGTCCTCCAGGCCGCGGATCGTTCCTTCGAGCATCTGCGTCGCGGTCACGTCCCCGCCGCGGCCGGCTCGGCTCTCGGTCAGGAAATCGGCCCAATAGTAGAGCTTGTGGAAGTAGTTTCCGATCTCGTGCCGCACGTCCGCAACGACCCGCTCGCCGATGGTCGGCGCCGTCGCCGGCGACTCGGGCTGGGTTTCGGGCGCGGGCGCACGCTGTTCACCGGCCGCGGTCGGGCTGGGCAAGACGCCCTTGCGGACGCGCCGGGTGGCCGCGAGTTCGTGCGCCATTGCGATTATCGCTCCGGACGACGCCACGGCGTCGCCTGTGTCGCCGGACGGCGACGACCCTCACCCGAGATCGTGGTCACCGTCGCTCCGAAACGGCCTGTCCGGTGTAGGCGTACTCGACGCGTTCGCGCTCCCGCGCCTCATCCCGCACTCCCCGGCCCCACCGTCCCGGCGTCGAAGGCGACCTTGAGGTTGTTCACCTTGCGCAGCTCGTAGTCCATCTTGAGCAACGCGTCGATGACGCTCTTGATCTCGCGCGTCATGCGATCGAGCTCGTCGTACGATACGCGCGCGAGCTCGTGGCGGATCTGCTCGTAGAGACCCAGCACCGTGCCGAGTCCGCCGGCAGCGGTGAAGCGACGATCGATCTCCGTGTACGCGGAGACGATCCGCTCGAGTTGTGCGCGCACGTCCACGCTGCCGGTCTCGACGTTTTGCACGAATGCCTCGCGAAACTTGGCACAATTGCAATCGAGGTGCCACTGGGACGCCTCAGTCTACGTCAGCCGCAATGCGGGCTGCGGCAAACCCTCGTCGGAAGCGTCGCAAATGCAGACGACCGTCGCGCGACGATGCCAGTGTTTGCGGACACCGCGATCGCCCTAGAGCCATGCGGGTTTCCTTGACACTCGCCATGTACGTGCCGTAAGGTGCGCCGCGCTTTTCCTCCACTGTGGGCACGTATCGGAGGTGCTGGGATGACGAAGGGGCAACTGGTCGCGAAGCTTGCGGACGGCGCGGGGTTCAGCCGCAAGCAGGTCGACGAGCTGTTGAACGACCTCGTCGATACGATCACCAAGAGCGTGAAGAAGGGTGAGAGCGTGAAGATTCCGGGTCTGGGGATCTTCCGCCTGCGCAAGATGAAGGCGCGCATGGGGCGCAACCCGCAGACCGGCGAGGCAATCAAGATCCCCGCGCGGAAGAAGGTCGGATTCTCGGTCGCGAAGACCTTCAAGGAGTCGGTGCTCGGAAAGAAATGAGCTGCGGCCGACGATACGTCGGTGTTTTGGTTCCCGTGACAGCCGAGATCGCGTTCGCGCGTCCCGGCACGAGAGGGGGATGGTCATGAAGCGAGAGCCACTCGTCCTTGCGGTCGCACTGGCACTGCTCGGCGGCTGCGCCACCTTGGTGCACGGTCCCTACCAGGACGTGCGCATCGACTCGAATCCGCCGGGCGCCACGGCCACGATCTCGGCGCAGAGCTCGGAGCGCGGTCCGAGCTTCCTGGATGAAGAGAAGGAGCGCAAGGTCACCACGCCGGCGACCGTGCGTCTGCTGCGCGACAACAGCTACCGCGTCGAGGTGGAAAAGCCGGGCTACAAGCTCGCTTCCAAGCAGATCACCAGCGAGTACGACTGGTTCTGGGGACAGATCACCTGCGGCCCATGCGAGGCGGTGGGCGCGATGCCGTCGCCGGACATGACGAACAGCAGCACCGGCGCGCGCGTCCTCGAAACGATCTTCTACGAGTGGCCGAAGGGGTTCATCGGCGGATGGGGCAAGGGACTCCGGCTGTTCAGCCCCGATGCGCTGCTGGGCAGCAGCTTCAAGCTGAAGGAGAAGGACAGCGGGTACTGGAACGAGTGGCACGGCCTCGGGACGCCGACGATCACGGCGACCCTCGAGCCGGGCAGCTGAGCTCCGGCGCGCGCGTCCGGGTGTGAGCACAGGCGGGCGACTCCCCTTCCCGGGGGTCGCCCGCAGCTATCTCAGGTGCACACGCCGCCGGTGCAGACGTTCGCCGTACCGGTCGTGCACGGGGTGCCGTCGGGAACCGGCGTGAACACGCAGCCTGCGACCGGATCGCAGACGTCGGTCGTGCACTCGATCGCGTCGTCGCACACGGTCACTCCGTGGCTGCACGTGCCCGTCATCAGGTTGCACAGGTCGGTGCTGCACGGGTCCCCGTCGTCGCAGGTGAGGCTCGTCGCGCTGCAGCTCGTGAGCAGCGGGGCCGCGTTCTGCTCCGTCAGCGGCCGCACGCCGCCGTAGACGCCGCGGCTCTCCAGCGGGACGTCGCCGAAGTTCGTGCCGAAGAACAGGTTCCCGATGCCGTTGATGATCCAGATGCCGATCGGCGAATGCGTGATGAAGCTGCCGCGCAGGAGATTGCGGTCGCCGTTGACGAAACATCCCGAGACGCTCGTCCCGTCGATCTCGGTCGCCGACACGAGGTTCGAGTCGCCGAGCAGCACGATGCCGTCCGACGTCTGATCGTGGAGGATCGAGCGCTTCACGCGCGCGTCGTTGCCGGCGACGAAGATACCCACCTGGTTCGCCGAGACCGTATCGCGCCGGAACGTGAACTTGCCCGAATCCCACGCGAGGATGCCCGCACCGAGCTTGCCGGCCGTCGTCGTGGTGTGTCCGGTCGACATCGCGTCGACGAGCTTGCCGCGCGCGCCGAGCCCGACCTGGTAGCCGTTCGGTACCGCGGCCCCGTCGACCGGCGCGCCCGCCGTCGCGTGACCGCCGCGCACCTTCAACACCGTCCGCGGACCGTGCGCGACCAGGCCGGCCTTCTGATAGTTGTCGAACGCGGCGTCGATGACGACGACGCGCGCACGCCCGAAGATCGGATGGCCGAGCACGTAGTCCGTCACGCCGCTCTCGACGAAGATGCCGATGCCGCTGTCGCAATCGGGCCGTCCGGGGACCCACGCGTTCAGGATCTGCGTCCGCATCGCGGAGCCGCTCGCGTTGCGGAAGTACACGCCGGCGAGCATCGGCGAGCACGCCGTCATGGTGTTGTCGGTGAGGTCGATGTCGATGTCGGTGATGCGGACGAGCGACCCGTCGATGAGGATGGCTGCCGCGATCGGGTTGCCGCCTTCGAGGCTCGGCAGCGTCGCGGGCAGCGCCGTGGGCCGAATGACGGCGCGCCGGCTGCCGAACGCCTCGCCGGTCAGACGGATGTCCTGGTTGAGCACGAGCTGCTCCGGATATACGCCCGGGCAGACGCGGATCTCGTCGCCGTTCGCGGAGATCGCGAGCGCATCGTTGATCGTCCGGAATGGCGCTCCCGCGCAGTTGAACCCGTCCATGCCATCGTCGTCGACGTAGTGGACGTTGCCCCCCCGCGCCGGGGCGGCCAGCAGCAGCGTGCCGAGCGCCACGACAGCCAGTGATCGATGGAGCATCATGCGGCCCGTCCCCCTGCGAGATGTGATCGTCATGGCAGCGCGTTCGCCAGGTCGAGGGCCGCCTGCGTCGCGAGATCGAGGATGTGATCCCCCGTGGGTGTGTCGATGGTCCCGCGAATCAGACCGGTCTGGACGATGTGGACGAAGCTACTGAGTCGCCGCTCCGCTCGCCGCTGATTGTTGCGCGCGAGGCGCGGGTTGCCGGTGTAGAAGTGCTGGGTCGCCCGCAGGGCGCCGTTCGCGCGCCGCAGCAGGCGCCGCTTCGCCGAGGCGCCGCCGAGCAGATCGCCGTCGGTCGCGTTCAGGAAATCGATCAGCGCGATCATGCGGCACACGGCGACGTTCGGGAAGGGCGCGTTCACGCACCCGACGTCCGGATCGCACGAGTCCACCGTGCACTCGTCGTCGTCGTTGCAGACGAGCGTCGTGCCGATCTGGCAGCCGAGCGCCGGATCGCACGTCTCGACGCCGTTGCACGCGTTGTTGTCGTCGCACGGCACGGGCGTGCCGACACAGGCGCTCGCGGCGCAGGTGTCGCCGGTCGTGCAGGCCGAGCCGTCGTCGCATGGGTTCGAGTTCGGAGCGTTCACGCATCCGGTGCCCGGATCGCAACTGTCGTCAGTGCACGCGTTGTTGTCGTCGCAGGTGAGCGGCGTCCCCGGATCGCAGAGGCCCGTCGTCGCGTTGCACGTCTCGACGCCGTCGCAGGCGTCGTTGTTGCTGCAGACGACCGGCGAGCCGACGCACGCGCCGCCGACGCACGCGTCGGCGGAGGTGCACAGGTCGTTGTCGGTGCACCCGTTCGTATCGTCGTTCGTGAACACGCAGCCGCCCGGCGACACGCACGTGTCGTCGGTGCAGCTGTTGTTGTCGTCGCACGCCGGCGGCGTACCGGGCTGGCAGCCGAGGAAGGCGTCGCACGTCTCCGCGCCGTTGCAGGCGTCGCCGTCGTCGCAGACGAGCGGCACGCCGAGGCAGAGCCCGCCCGTGCACACGTCGCCCACGGTGCACTCGGTGCCGTCCGTGCAGGGGTTCGTGTTGTTGACGTGCTGGCAGCCGAGGATCGGGTCGCACGAGTCGTCGGTGCACGGGTTGAGGTCGTCGCAGTCGGGGGGCGTCCCCGCCTGGCAACCGAGCACGGCGTCGCAGGTCTCGAGACCGTCGCAGACCGTGCCGTTGTCGCAGATGACGGGCACGCCGACGCAGGCCCCGGCCGTGCAGGTGTCACCCGTCGTGCAGGCGGTTCCGTCGTCGCAGGTCCCGGTGTTGTTCACGTGCTGGCATCCGAGGACGGGATCGCAGGAATCGTCGGTGCAGACGTTGTTGTCGTCGCAGGCGAGCGGCACGCCCGGATCGCAGGCGCCCGTCGCCGGATTGCACATCTCGAGGCCGTCGCACACGGTTCCGTTGCCCGCGTTGCAGGCGACCGCGGCCGCGGTGAGCGTTCCGGCACACACCCCGCCGGCGCAGGTGTCGGTGTCGGTGCACAGGTTGTTGTCGTCACACGGGTCGGTGTTGTTCGTATGGACGCAGCCGAGCGTCGGATCGCAGGTGTCGGTCGTACAAACGTTGTTGTCGTCGCAGACGAGCGGCACCCCCGGATCGCACGCCCCAGTGGCGAGGTTGCACGTCTCGAGTCCGTTGCACGCATCGTTGTCGGTGCACACGGTCGGCGTCCCGACGCACGCACCGGCCGCGCACGTGTCGCCGGTCGTACAGAGGTCGAAGTCGTCGCACGTCCCGGCCACGGCCACGTGCTGGCATCCGAGGGCCGGATCGCAGCTGTCGGTCGTGCACACGTTGTTGTCGTCGCAGTCGGGCGGCGTGGCGGGTTGGCAGCCGGCCACCGGGTCGCAGGTCTCGACGCCGTTGCACGCGTCGTTGTCGGAGCACACCGTCGGCGTCCCCCCGGCGCAATGGCCGTTGGTGCACGTCTCGGTGCCGTTGCAGATGTTGTTGTCGTCGCAGTCGCCCGCGACGTTGCAGGTGGGGCTGCACGAGCTCAGCACGCCCGGACGGGCGTTGAGGCGCAGGCTCACCAGCATGTCCCGAACGCCCGGCAGCACGTTGGCGTCGAGGAGCGTCAGGGTCGCGACGAAGCGCGCGCCCGTGAGGTCCCCCGTGCGCGCGAGCGCGCAGTCGATGATCCCGCCCGCCTCGGTCGCGGTGAGGTTCGTCCCGAGCGTGTTGTCCGCGTCGGCGAGGGTGCTGGTCGCCGCCCCCGTCGTGAGGCGCAGCACGCCCTCGAGATCGTGCAGGTTCGAGAACTGCTCTCCGGGGTCACCCGTGCAGTAGATGTCGTCGGGTCCGGGATCGAGCGAGACGGTGACGCGGACCGGGATCGTCACGCGCGTGCCGCCGGTCGCGTAGACGCCGAGCTGCGTGCTGACCGGACGCCCGTTGCACGTCGGCTCCTTGTCCTGGTGGCAGACGAGACCGGTCTGGCAGACGAGATCCGGATCGGTGCACGACTCACCACCCGTGCACGCACCCGAGGTGCAGACGATGGGGCACGTCCCGTCGTTGCAGATACCGTTGCTGGGGCACTCGCTGTCCGGGTCGCACACCTGGCCGTCCAGGGCACCGCCCGTGCAGGCGCCGGCGGCGCTGCAGCGCGGGCAGTCGCTCAGGTGCGGGCCGCCGAGCAGGCCCGGACAAGGTGCGTTCTCGCGGCAGCCGTTCTGACAGTAGAAGTCGGCGTCGTCGGTGTTGTGGTCCTGGGAGACGTCGACGTCGCCGCCGGTCTTGCCGCCGTTGCAGTCGATGGTGCCCTGGCCCGGCGCCGACGCCTCGATGCAGAGCGCGCCGATCCCCGGGACGACCGTCGGCGGGAACTTGAAGCGGTTCGCATCGACGGTGATGTTCGCTTCGCCCGTGAACTCGTCGGGGGCTCCGATGTTGAGACCGATGCGGCCCGGCTGCGTCGGGGTCGGCACGATTCCGGCGGTGACGACACCGTCGGTGGTCGCGACGGCGACCTGGCTCCCCGTGCTGGTGGCGGTGGCGTCGCCCGGCAGGAACTCGAAGGTGCGAAGACCGATCACCGAGTTGAGCCCCTGACCCAGGACGTCGGGCGGTAGCTGGCCGATGGCGGTCGCCGCCGCCCATTTACCGGCCGTGTAATCGATGACGTAGATCTGATAGCCGCACACCCCGTTCCCGGTGAGGTCGCTCGTCGTCGAGATGGCGGCGAACCACTGCCCGAGGTTTTGGCTGAACGGCGGCTGCACGTCGCCCGCGCCGGTGAGCTGGTAGAGCGTCGTCGAGGGGCGATCGAGGATGAACATCCGGTTCCCGGTCGTGGTGTTCAGCAGCGGATCGCCGGTGCAGATGAAGCCCAACCGGTTGCCGGTCGGATCGAGCCGCGGCGCCTGGCAGTCGCCGAAGATCGCCTGCGACGTGATCTGCGAGATGTTGGGACTCGGCTCACCCGTCGCGCTGTCCAGCGTCACCTCGTAGATCTGCCTGCCGGGCGAGAGCGCGGTGCCCGGCAGATCCGTGGCGACCGAGTCGAAGACGATCACCTTCTGCGCGATGTTGCCCGGCGAGTCGCCGTGGAACGGGTTGCGGCTGTCGCCGTTGCCGTGGGTCGCCTGGAAGAGATCGGTGATCAAGTGCAGCCGCTTGTCGAAGCGCGCGAGGAAGATCTGCGAGATCCCGGTGTCGTGCCCGTCGCCCAGCAGGTCCGCCGTCGACTCGAACACGACCCCGGAGCCGTCGAGCGTCGCGGTCGCGTTCGTGCTGGGCCCGAGGCCCACGGCGTTCACCGGCGGGCGTCCGATGCTCACGCGCCGCAGGACGCCCGTGTCGCGCTGGAAGAGGTACACTTGCGACACGCCGGCGGGATTCGCGAATCCGTCGAGGGCCGCGGTCGACTGGAACGAGATGATGCCACCGCGCTCGTTCACGCTCGGGAGCGTGCTGTCGCCGCCGGTCGAGGCGGTCACCTGGCGGATCTCGCCGGTGCCGAGGTTCTTCAGGAAGACCTGGCGGTGGGTCGCCGCGGCGCCGGTGTTGCCGTTGAACACGCCGAGCGCATCGAACGCGAACCACTGCTTGTGGTGCAGCAGCCACGGCTTGTTGCGCGAGCACTCACCGAGCGGACACTGCGAGTCCTGCGTGCACAGAGCGTCGGCGTTCGGTCCGCCGACGCAGATGTCGACGTCGGGCGCGAGCCCCAACGCCGGATTGTCGGGGTCGCCGGGGCCGTTGGTCACCTGCCGCAGGAACGGGGTCCCGGCCGGGGGACAGGGCGTGGTCTGGCAGTTCTGGCTCTGGCCCGGCGGACAGACCTTGGTCGTCCCGTTGTAGCAGTCGAAGTAGCCCATGTTGAACGCGAACAGCTGGCGCCCGGGGACGCGGGCGGTCCCGATCTGTGCGAGGTCCTGGGTCGAGGAGAACATCAGCCAGTTGCCCCACGACCGGCCCTGCGGAATGGCGTGGTTGTCGGCGCTCGTGAGGCGCGTCGCAGGCGGCGACTCCTCGTGCAGCGCGAGGGCTTGGCTAGCCCACAGGACGCTCGAGAGGACCAGGATCGATCTCAGCACAGTCTTCCGCGTACGAGCGCGCATCGCGCGGCATTGGGCAGCACGAAATATGCCACGGCCGGCTCGCAGCTTTTGATATCCAACTCGCGAACAACCCGCGGCTTTTGCCCCGTTCGGGTACTACGACGAGGGGGCGTTCGCGTAAGACCAAAGGGTGGAATCTTACAGCAGCGCAGCACGAGTGCGGCTCTGCAAGAGCACTCGGTCGCGCGACGACGCGGTGTCCGGCTGCGCGATTGCACGTCCGAGCGGGCGACTTGCTTGCATGGCCGCACGTCGCCGCGACCGCACGAGTAGCCCGCGTCGCGATCGCCGTCCGGTGGGCTCGACGGCCCGTTCGAAGGGACCAGAAGTCAGAGCGGATCGTGCGAACGCGCGCGACCATGCGACAGCGCGCCACGCGCCGGGCCACCGACCGCGAAAAAACATTCAGAACTCGGGGGGACAGCAGCGATTCCCGACCCTCGGCATGGCACGTGTCTTGCCCCTGTCGGGCCGCGATGAAGGGGCTCCTGTCGTTCCTCGTGCTGGTGACGTGTGTCGGCGGCGCGGCGGTACAATCGGCCAGCGCTGCGTGCGGCGACGGCGTGCTCCAGGCCGGCGAGGCGTGCGACGAAAGCGCCCCCAACGGCGACGCGACGTGCCCCGGTCGCTGCATCGATCCGCCGAGCCTCGAGGCGTGTCAGTGCGCGACGCTGTCGAACGACTACCGCGACTTCGCGATCATCGCCGACCTGCAGGCGCGCGTCGGCGCCAACGCGAACGTGACCGGCGGCGGCGTCGCGGTCACGACCGCGGGCGGATTCCTGTACGTCGGGGCCTCCGCCACGCTCCCCGGAGAGAGCCAAGCGATCGGCGATCGCTGCCGTCTGCTGCCGGGCAGCAACGTGGGCCGCCTGTTCTGCAACGAGGCGCTCGTCCTCCCGGGCGCGTTCGCGAACGGCGGCGGACCCTTTCCGTTCACGCCGCCGCTCTCGTTCCCGACCCTGCCCGCATTCCCGACCGGCTCGAGCGGCGGCGCGAACGTCGACGTCACGTTCGGCGACACGCAGTATCTCGCGCCGGGCGCCTACGGAACGATCATCGTCGAGCCGAAGGGCACGCTCGTGCTGCATGGCCTCAACTTCGCGTCCGGCGTCGGGCGTTACGACGTGACGGCGCTGAAGGTGACCGGCGGCGGCCGCCTGTACGCCGACAACCCGGTCGTGATCAACGTCGACGAGGCGTTCCGCCTGACGGGCGATTCCATCCTCGGCCCGACGCCGTTGAGCTCGGTGCAACCGGGTGACATCCGCATCAGCGTCGCCGGCCGCGCAGCGAAGCTCGGCAAGGGTGCGTTCGTGCAGGCGCACGTTCGCTCCGCGAAGGGCAAGATCGTCGTCGGCAAGGGCACCATCGCGGTCGGCCAGCTCATCGGGCCCAAGGTCACGCTCCAGAAGGGTAGCCTCGTCCAGCTCGCCGGCGGCTGCGGCGACGGCATCAAGCAGAACACCGAGGTGTGCGACACGACGGCGCCGGGCGGCGACGCGGCGTGCCCCGGCGAGTGCATCCCGCTCGGCCAGGCCGGCCAGTGCACGTGCTCGTGCTCGACCAACACCGACTGCAACGACGGCAATGCGTGCAACGGCGTCGAGACCTGCGACAGCGGGCACTGCGTGCTCGGCACCCCGCCCACCTGCAGCGACAACAACCCCTGCACGATCGACTGCAATCCGGCGACGGGCTGCGTCCACGTCGCCGTGACGGACGGCTCCACCTGCGACGACGGTGACGAGTGCACGCGCGCCGACACCTGCCTCGGCGGCGTCTGCCAGCCGGGCGAGCTCCGGACGTGCAACGACGGCAACGACTGTACGGCCGACTCCTGCGATCCGGCGACCGGCTGCATCCACACCGACCTCACGACCGGCACCACGTGCTCCGACAACAGCCTCTGCACCGAGGGCGACGTGTGCATCCGCGGTCATTGCATCGGCGGCGCGCCCGCCGGGTGCGACGACCTCGACCCGTGCACCGTCGACAGCTGCGATCCGCTGATCGGTTGCCAGCACCTGCCGGTCACGAACGGCATCTCCTGCGCGGGCACGAGCCCGTGCACGGCACTCGACGTGTGCAGCAACGGCACCTGCGTGCCGCGCGGGGCCCAGCTCTGCAACGACTCCAACCCGTGCACGACGGACACCTGCACGCCGGTGGGTCCGCTCGGATCGCAGACGGCGGATTGCACGCACACCCAGGTGCCGAACCTGACGCCTTGCAGCCCGCCGACTCCGGTCCAGCTCGTCTGCTTCAACGGCGTTTGCCAGTAGGCGCGCGGCTACGATAGGCGTCGCGGATGCCAGCGCTCCGCGACGCCGTCCTGGTCGGCTACGCGCGGACGCCGTTCGGACGCGCCGATCCGCGGCGCGGCGTGCTGCGGCAGGTGCGCTCGGACGATCTCGCGGTCGTCGTCCTGCGCGAGATCCTGCGCCGCACGGGCGTCGCGGCCGGCGACGTCGACGGGATCGTGCTCGGTGCGGTCGAGATGCTCGGGGAGCAGGCACACCCTGGAACGGCCATCCCCTACCTCGCCGGGTTTCCCGAGCACGTGGTGGGGCTCAGCGTGGAGCGCGCCTGCACGACAGCGATGATGTCGGTCCACATCGCCACCATGCAGATCCAGTGCGGTCTCGGTGACGTCTACATCGCCGGCGGGCTCGACAGCATGACCCACTTCCGCATCCCGACCATCCGCGACGGCATGGACATGGACGCGGTCATCAAGGAGGGCGGGCACATGCTCGCCACCATGAACCCGAACCCGAAGCTCTTCGACCTGGTGAACCCGATCGAGCTGAACGGCGGCCAGGGGGCCGAGCGGCTGGCCGACCGCTTCGGCATCTCGCGCGAGGACATGGATCGCTGGGCGCTACGCAGCCACCAGCGCGCGATCGCCGCGCGCGAGCGGTTGCGCGAGGAGATCGTCCCCGTGGACGGTCTCGATCCGGCGGGTACGCGGATCACCGTCCGGGACGACCAGGGACCGCGCGCCGACACCAGCTACGAGAAGATCGCGGCGCTCGCGCCGGTCTACAAGGACGACGGCAAGATCACCGCCGCCACCTCGTCCGGCCAGGCCGACGGCGCCGCCGTCTGCCTGCTCATGTCGGCCGAAGCCGCCGCGCGGCGCGGGCTGCGCCCCCTCGCCCGCATCCACACGATCGCGACCGGCGCCTGCGCGCCGACCGACCTCATCTACTCCGCAATCCCCGCGACGCAGCGCGCTCTCGATCGCTCTGGCCTCCGCATCGCCGACATGAGCGTCATCGAGGTGAACGAGGCGTTCGCCTGCGCGCCGCTCGCCCTGATGCGCGCCTTCGACGTCGCCGACGCGGAGCGGGTGAACCCCAATGGCGGTGCGTGCGCGCTCGGACATCCCGTCGGCGCGTCGGGCGCGCGGCTCGTCGGTACGACCGCGCTCGAGCTCCGGCGCCGCGGCGGCCGCTGGGGCCTCGCGACCATCTGCGGAGGCATGGGCCAGGGCGCCACGACGATCCTCGAACGCCCGTAGGGAGCCACGGTGGACTTCTTCGACGTCGTCGACACGCAGCGCGCCATCCGGCGCCTGCGACCCGACCCGGTCTCCGACGATCTCGTCGAGCGCGTCCTCGCCGCCGCCACGCGCGCCCCGTCGGCGCGCGGAGCCGAGCCATGGGCCTTCGTCGTGGTCCGGAAGCCGGAGCTACGCGCCGCGATCGGGCGGCACTATCGCCAGGCGTGGGAGGCCGCCGAGCGGTTCACCGCGCAGGCGGACGCCGACCGCGACCTCAAGCACACACCGCACTACGCCCGCATGATGCGCGGCGCCGCCGAGCTCTCGCGCACGATCGGCGTCGCACCGGTGCTGATCGTCTGCTGTCTCGATCATACCCGCCTCGGCCCCATCGCCGACGGCGCCGGTGGCCTCAGATCGCCGGCCGCAGCCTACGCGTCGATCTTCCCGGCCGTGCAGAACCTCCTCCTCGCGGCACGCGCCCTCGGCCTCGGCACGACGCTCACGACGCTGCATCGAGCCTTCGAGAGCGATCTCCGGGCACTGCTCGCCCTGCCCGACACGCTCGAGCCCGTCGCTCTGGTCCCGCTCGGCCACCCCCAAGACCGCTTCGGCCCCACCCGCCGCCGCCCCCTCGAAGACGTCGCGTTCCTCGACCAATACGGCACCCCGCTGAAGCGCTAGGACCGCCAACGACCACGTCGTCGCGTCGCGAGGTCGGGGGCGCGGTGGAGGCGCCTCCGAAGCGGCGCGACGAGATGTGGGACCGTGACGCGCGGCGTGTGTTGTCGCGCGGGCGGAGCCGAAGCCGAAACCGCGCCCCCGACCTCGCGGCCCCGACGCGCGCCGTTACGTCGGCGGCGCGAGGCAGCGGACCTTCAGCGTGTCGCGATCGGATTTGCCGAGGAGGTCGCGGCCTTTGACCGAAAGAGTCAGGGGGCGGCGACCCGCGGGCATGCTGATGTCGATGCGTTGCGTGCAGACCTCGCCGCCGGCGGCGGGGAGTGCGATCGCGGAAAGCCGCTGCTGCGCCGCCGTGCGCAGCGCCGCCAGCGGGCCCACGTCGCGGAGGCTCGGCTTCATCAGCTCGAGCGAGGCGACGGTCTGGGCGGGGCACGCGATGCGCGGATCGGCGCCGCCGACGCAGACCCAGCCCTTGAACCGGCAGCTGCCGACGGTCGGATCGAGGTCGCAGGCGGGATCGTTGTCGACGCAGTCCTGCTTCTTCGACGGCCGGCCGGCGCGATCGAGGGTCGGCGCCGTCGTGTTGAGGGCGTACTCGACCAGGCAGTCGAGCGCCGGCGATCCGCCTCCGGCGATGCGAAGCGGCGGCACCTTCTCGGTGCACGTCGCCGTGCACTGGCTCTCCGGCGTCCCGTTCGAGGGGCCTTCGTCACACTGCTCGCCGCACTCGACGATGCCGTCGCCGCAGACCTCGCGCCGGCAGGTGGGCGTGCAGCCGTCGCAGGACACGTTGTTCCCGTCGTCACACTGCTCCGCGATCTCGACGATGCCGTTGCCGCACACCGACGGATTCGGCGCGCAGATGAGGTCGACCGTGTTGCGGCGCATGCGGCTGCCCGCGAGGTCGCGCGACGCCGCTTCGATGCGGCGACTTCCCACGACGCCCGCGCCGTGCGGGACGGCGATGGCCAGCGGCGCCGTGCAGAGATCGCGCCCGGCGATCGGCGCGCCCGGCACGATGACGTTGGAGCCGACGCGCACCTGGACGCCGAGCGCGGCGACGGCGTCGCGAATCCGCGTCCCGCTCGCGACGTCGATCGGATCGGTCGCCGTCAGCAGGTTCGGCTTCTGCAGGGTGAAGTACTGGAGCCCGGTCGGCTGGCAGCCCCCGATCCGCGTGTCGTTCGCCGCCAGGCAGACGGCGACGTCGAACGTGCACGTGCCGTCGTCGGCCTCGTCGCGATCGCAACCCGGATCGCCGTCGATGCACCGCTGCTCGGTCGACGGGAACCCGTCGATCACCTCGCCGCCCGGGTTCGTGACCTCCCATTCCACCTGACATGCCGTCGTGCCGTGTCCGCCGGGGATCGACTGCACGCCGCCAGCCGTCGGAATGATGGTGCAGTCGGCCGCGCACGCGTTGCCCGGCGTGCCGTTGGCCGGCCCGTTGTCGCACTGCTCGCCGCACTCGAGGTGGGCGTTCCCGCACCCTTCACTGCGACAGGCGGAGGAGCAGCCGTCGCACGCGACGTTGTTGCCGTCGTCGCATTGCTCGCCCGCGTCCACCGTGCCGTCGCCGCAGACCGCCCCCGCCGCCGGACAGGGCGGCAGCATCGCGTCGACCGCCTGCAGCGCGGGCGGGGAGATCGTCGCCCCCGCGACGATGGGTGGTAGCGCGATGTTGCGATAGGCGATGCGATTCGTGCCGGGGACGGATCCCACCGACGATAGCAGATCTCCGTTGATCGTCGCCTGCCCGCTGGCGTGGATCGCGTTGCTCCCGCCGATGCCGATCGTCCGCAGCTCGGCCGCCCCGCCGATACCGACGTTGCACCCCTCGACGAGGATGCTCCCGCCGTCGGCGTCGCTCGACGCCGCGCGGACCGTGCTCGAGACCTGCACGTTGCGCCCGTCGAGAACGATCGTGCCTCCGGGGCCGAAGCTCGCGCCGTCCGCGTTGATGATCTGCGGCACGGCGAGATCGCCGAGCGCCTGCACGGTCACGTCGCCACCGCCGCACGACCCGCCGTTGGCAGTGATGCGGTCGAGCGTCACCGCTGCGCCCGCGTTCACCATGATCGAGCCACCGCACCCGTCGATCCCCTGCCCTTCGACCAGGAGCGCTGCACCGACCGTGATGGTGGTCCCGGCCTCGAGCGACACGCTGCCGCCCTCGCCGTCCGGCGGCGCGGCCGTGAGCGAGAGCGTGCCCGAGATCGTGATCGACTGCTGCGCGCGGATGTCGACGTCGCCGCCCGATCCCGAACCGTCCTCGCTATCGCCCGCCGCGTGGCCGTCGATCGCCGCGAGCACCTGGACCGATCCGCCGGCGTCGATCGTCACCTCGCCGCCGTCGCCCGAGAATCCGCCGCCCGGAACGTTCAGCTGCTGCCGGACGATCACGTCGCCGCCGTCCGCCGAGAGATCGACGGTGCCGCCGCCGAAGTCGCCGCCCGAGGCATCGATGATGTTCTGCAGATCGATCCCGCCCCCGGCGTCGAGCAGGATGTCGCCGCCCTCGGCCTGGCTTCCCCCCGCGACGCTGACGTCCCCGGACGGCGTGACGAGGATCGAGCCGCCGGCGAGAATGGTGACGCCGCCTCCGCTCGCGAACTGGTCGGCTCCGACGGCGAGGAGCTGGCCCGCTACCGTGACGTCGCCCGCCGCCTGCAGCGTGATGACGCCGTCGTCGCCTTCGCTCGTGACGTCGATCCGCCCCTTGCTGGGACCACTCGCCTGGATGTCGATCGAGCCGCTCGCGACGATCGTGATGGAGCCGCCGGCCGTCGTATTGCGACCGAGGATCTTGGAGCCCGGGAGGAGACGAACCGTGCCCGCCTGGATGAGGACCGTGCCCGATCCGACGTCGAGCGTACCTTGCGCGCCGATTTCGAGCGCGCGCGTGCCGAGGTCGATCGTCGAGCCGGTCGTGACCGGAATCGTCGTGTTCACCACGCACGGATCCGCCGTGGGGGTGCAGAGATCGGTGGCAACCGTCGCGCGTGCAGTCGCCGCCTTCATGAGCAGCACGAGCACGATCGCTCCGATCGCGCGGAGATCCGTCCTGGATCGCATCCGGGTTTCTCTACCATCCGATCCAGAGCCGGGCGAGAAAAAAATTCGACACGCGCTGCGACTTTGGTCGTAGCTTGACGCCTTGATGGGCGGTCCCGTAGGGTCCGCGCCCGTGCCGGAGCCGCGTCCCATCGCCGACGGCCTGTTTCGCGTCACGCCGGAAGGCCCGCGTCTGCTCGCCGGGCGCTGCGACGGATGTGGGAAGCTCCACTTCCCCGCCAGCGATTCATGTCCCTACTGCGGTGGGGCGTCCTGCCACGAGACGGCGCTCGCGGGAACGGGGCAGCTCTTCCTCTATACGGTGGTGAAGAGCGCACCGCCCGGCTACCGCGGACCGCTGCCGTACGGGTTCGGGGTCGTCGAGCTGCGCGAGGGGCTGCGCGTCGTCACGCGTCTAACCGAGCCCGACGCCGCGCGGCTGTGGCGGGGCCAGGCGATGCGGCTCGTCATCGAGCCGCTGTTCACCGACGACGACGGGACGCCCGTCTTGTCGTATGCGTTCGCGCCCGGGGCGCCGGCGTGAGACCCGTCTACGTCGCCGGCACGGGCCTGCATCCGTTCGGGCGATTCCCCGACGAGAGCCTCACCGCGATCGGCGCCGGCGCCGTACGCGCCGCGCTCGCCGAGGCGGGTGTGCAGCGCGGCGGCTTCCAGGCGGCGTTCTGCGGCTGCGTCTACGGCGGCGTCGCGTCGGGTCACAAGGTGCTGACCGCCCTCGGGCTCTCGGGCGTCCCCATGGTCAATCTCGAGGCCGGCTGCGCGAGCGGCGGCGCGGCGCTGTCGCTCGGCGCCACCCAAATCGCGGCGGGCGTGTACGATACCGTGCTCGTGTTCGGCCTCGAGAAGATGCCGCGCGGCATGATCCGGTCGTCGTTCTTCGAACCGTGGCGGGAGGAGGCGGGCCTGGCCGCGACGCCCGGCTACTTCGCGCTCCGCGCGCAGCGCCTGATGTTCGAGAGCGATGTGACGCCGCAGGATCTCGCGCAGGTGTCGGTGAAGAACCACCTCCAGGGCGTCCACAATCCGAACGCGATGTATCGCAAGGCGATCACCGCCGAGGAGGTCCTGGCATCGCCGCTCGTGTGCGAGCCGCTGCGCCTGCTCATGCTGTGCTCGCCGAACGAAGGTGCCGCCGCCGTGGTCCTCTCCGCCACGCCACCCGCGGCGGGTCCCGCGATCCGTGTGGCGGCGGTGCAGCTCCGCTCGCACCTCGCGGGAAACGTCCTCGGCGAGCACACGCCGCTCTGCGGGATCGCGGACGACGACGTCACGCCGCCCACGACCATGGCCGCGCAGGCAGCATACGCGGAAGCCGGCATCGGCCCCGACGGGATCGACGTAGTCGAGCTGCAGGACACGGACGCCGCGCGGGAGATCCTCTCCGCCGAGGAGCTCGGCCTCTGCCCGCGCGGCGGCGGCGGCAAGTGGGTCCGCGACGGCGGCGGCGAGATGCGCTCGCGCCGTCCCGTGAACCCGAGCGGCGGCCTCCTCTCCAAGGGGGAGCCGCTCGGCGCGTCCGCGCTCGGCCAGGTGGTGGAGCTCGTCTGGCAGCTCCGCGGCGCGTGCGGCCCGCGTCAGGTGCCGAGCGCGCGCGTCGGCCTCGCGCACACGGTTGGACGTGGCGCCAACGCCTGCGTCGCGATCCTCGCCCGCTAGGCGGCGCCCGCGAAGTAGCGGCGGGGGTTGTCGACCAGCATCGTCTTGATCTTGCCGTCGGCCACGCCGGCAGCGCGCAGGCGGGGAACGATGGTCTCGAAGACGTAGGTCGGCTTCCAGTGGGTCAGCGTGTCCGGAGGCAGCTTCGGTGCGCGACCGCGCCAGCACCACACGGTGTCGTGCGACAGCACGAGCTGGCGCTCGAAGCCGAGGCCGAGGAGACCAATCAGGACGGCGAGCCGCTCGCGATCCGGATGCAGGATGTCGAGCCCGAAGCGGTCGAAGCCGAGGGTCGCACCACGATCGAGCATCTGGAGGTGGTAGTGGACGTCGCTCTGTCCGCACGAGTGCCCGACGACGATCGCCTGCGGCGGTACGCCCTCGCCGAGCAGGATGTCGAGCTGCTCGGGACCCATCGTGCCCTGGTCGGTGTGGGTCGTGATCGGCGCCCCCGTCTCCTCGTGCGCCCGCGCGGCCGCACGCAGCACCATCTCCTCGTACGCCGTGATGCGCCCGACGCCGGTCGCGACCTTGATGACGCCGGCGCGGATGCCGGTCTCGCCCACGCCCTGCGTCAGCTCGCGCACGAACAGCTCGGTCATCTCGGCGAGCGCGTCCCCCCAGTGGGTGCGGAACTTGAAGTACACGGGCGCCCCTTCGTCCTCCTTGTAGAGGCCGGTCGCGCAGACGATGTGCACGCCGCTCTTCTGGGCGACCTCCGCCATGAGCTCCACGTCGCGCCCGAGGTCTATCGGGCATGGGTCGACGAGCGTGCGCAGGCCGTGTCCCTTCAGCTCCTGCATGCGCTCCACGCACTGCGCCACGTATTCGCGCCGCGAGCCGCCGTCGGCCGCCGCGTCGGCCTCCCAGCCGGGCCAGCCGATCAGCAGGTGCTCGTGCATGAGCGTCGTGCCGAGTGTGTCCGCCGTGACGGAGCCCGTCACCGTCTGAACCGAGCGCATGCCGATAGAGAGCGCGCCGCCCCATCCCGCGTCAACCGTCGCTTGCAGGGCGCGGTGGCCCTCCGTAGCCTCGCCCCCGATGCGCGCGCGGCTCGTGGCGGGCGCCCTCGTGCTCGCGGGGGTCGGTTGGCTGTGGCTCGTGCCGGCGCTCGGAAGCTTCCTCGTGGTCGCAGATCCGCTGCCGCCCACGGCCGATGCCATCGTGGTGCTCGCAGGCTCGGTGCGCGACCGGACGCTCGAGGCCGCGACGCTCTACCGGCAGGGGCTCGCGCCACGCGTCGTGGTGACGCGTGAGGCGCTGCCGCCGGGCGACGTGGCGCTCCGCAAGGCGGGCGTCGCCCTCCCCGACTCCGATGCGCTCGCGCGGACGGCGCTCGAGGGTCTCGGCGTGCCGGCGAGCGCGATCGTGACGCTGCGGCGTCGCGCGCCCTCGACCGCCGGCGAGGCACGAACGATCGCGCGCTGGGCGTGCACGACCGGCGTGCATCAGCTCGTCGTCGTCACGTCGCCGTCCCACACGCGCCGCGCGCGGCTGATCCTGCGCCGCGCGCTCGGCCCCCGGGTGGCGGTCAGCGTCCAGCCGAGCACCACCGACACGTTCGCGGGACCGCGCTGGTACCGCGTGCGGCGCGACGCCAAGATCGTGGCGAGCGAGTGGCAGAAGCTCGCCAACCACTGGCTGCACGAGCGCTGGACCCTGCAATCCTGTGGCGGCCTCCGCCGCCGCGCAGGCTAGGATGCCTTGGCGGCGGTTGCGGCCTTCACGAGCGGCGCGAGCTCGCCCTTCGCGTGCATCTCGCGCACGATGTCGCAGCCGCCGACGAACTTCCCGCCGACGAACACCTGGGGAATCGTGGGCCACTTCGTGTACGCCTTGATGCCCTCGCGCTTCGCGCCTTCGGCCAGGATGTCGACGGCCTTGTACGGCACACCGAGCTCGTTCAGCACCTCGACCGTGGCAGCCGAGAACCCGCACATCGGGAAGCGGGGCGTCCCCTTCATGTAGACGACCACCGGATGGTCCTTCACCTCGCGGTCGATCTCGTCCAGTACGTCACTCATCGCACGGTCTCCCCTCTGATCGTCGATCCCTCACGGCACGCTCGTCCGCAGGGACAGGGCGTGGATGGTGCTCATGAGGTCGCCCAGGGCCTCGTAGACGAGGCGGTGCTGGTCGACGAGCCCGAGGTTGCGGAACGCGGGCGCCGTCACGCTCACCTCGAAATGGTCGCCCGCGCCGGTCGTATCCACGACCTCGGCACGAGCACCCGCGAGGGCCTGCTCTATGCGGCCGCGCACCATCTCGGTGCTCACCATCCGCCGCTGGGTACACGCGGGGGCGAGCTGGCGCAAGCGCTGGAGCTCTACGCGCCGTTGCTCAGATGCAGCTGAGGGGCGGGCTCGCGCTGCTGTCCCAGGTGCAGGTCTTGGTCCCGGACGTGTTCGTGGCGGTCATCACGAACCCGGTGGCCGTCCCGTTGCACACCGAGAACACGACGCCAGCCGACACGTTGAAGCCGGGGAGGGTCAGGCAGTTGCTCGAGTAGGTGAAGTTGTCGGCGAAGTAGGTCTCCTGACCGGTCGCCGCGTTCTTCAGGTCCGACACCGTCCGGGCGTCGAAGGCTCGCTGCTGGTAGTTGAACTGCGGGATGGCGATCGCCGCGAGAATCGCGACGATGGCGACCACCACCAGAAGCTCGATCAGCGTAAAGCCACGGTTTCGACTCGAGCGCATTCGCGGGATGGCAGGTGCAAGGGGGGTGCCACGCCCCGGCCGTGCAGATCCGAGCACCTTTCGACCGACATCGACGCAATCCTGTCAGGACGTCCGTACGATGACGCATTTTCCCGGCGTTTGCTATGCGAACCACGATTTACGGCTTCGATCACCCCCGATATACCTCGACGCTGGAACCGGAGGTCCGCGTGCTGCGAGTTCGTGACGTCACCCTCTTCCGCCGCATCCTTTCATCCACCGCCACCCTCCTTCTTCTCTCCGCGCTCGCGGCCCGCGCCGACGCGGCATGCAACGTGTCGGGCTGCGATGCGAGTGCGCTGATCTCGAACCCCTCCTGCTGTACGGTGGCGGGCTGCACGATCGACACGCTCACCGTCACCGGGCCCACCTGCACCTTCGACTTCGGCACCCGCAACCTGACCATCAGCGGCACCGTCGCCGCCCAGGGGCGCACCATCACCCTCATGGCGAAGAGCGTCACGCTGACGGGTCTCATCGACGTGCGCGGGCCGGGCGGCGCGGCCGCGGGCAACGTCACGATCGTGACGACGGGCCTCACCGGCCTCGCCTACAGCCAGCAGGGTGGGAACAGCGCGATCATCAACGCATCGAGCACGGCCGGTGCCGGCGGCCGCATAACCATCCGGGCCGACGGCCCCGTCGCATTCAGCAAGGGGAGCGTCACGGCGAGCGGGGGCCCCGCGGCGGCTGGCGGCGTCATCGACGTCTCCACGACCGCCGGCGACATCAACGTCCAGATCGCGCTCTCGGCCAACCAGGGCACGCTCCCGCCCGCCGGCACGCGCGGCGGCGAGATGTCGTTCCGCGGCCCAGGCAACTTCACGCTGGGCGGCAGCGGTCGCCTCACGGCCGACCTCGGATCGATCAGCGTGAACGTGCCCCTCCTCGCGTCGTTCGCCGACGGCTCCGTCGTGCAGTCGAACCTCGGCGGTGACATCACGATGATCACGGGCAGCCTGAGCGTCCTCGGCGAGCTCCGCGCCGGCGACGACTTCGGATCGATCGACCTCACTGCGAGCAACGGTCCCATGACGCTGCAGCGGCTCTCCGAGGGTCTCACGGTGGGCGTCGGCGGGAGCGTCAGCCTCACCACCGAATCCCGCATCCCGGACGGTACGCTCACGATGGACTCCCCCATCGACGCGAGCGGCTCCACCGTCGACATCGCGTCGGCGGGGGACCTCACCATCTCGAAGAAGATCTCGACGACGGGCATCCTCGACAGCGGCGCCGGCGAGGTCTCGATCGCCGCCGACGGCGACGTCCACGTCACCAAGGCGATCGTCGCGAGCGACGTCTACTCCGCCGAGGACATCGGCATCGACGCCGGCGGCGACGTCACGATCGAGGGCAACGTCGAGAGCAAGGGTGGTCTCGACGCCGACGGTGGCAGCATCACGGTCACGGCCGGTGGCGCCATCGCCATCCAGGGCGACGTCTCGTTCAACACCTCGGGCGCCGACGCTTCGAGCGCCGGTGGCATCGACGTCGAGGCGGGCCGCAATCTCACGATCGGGCCCAGCGCCGAGCTGATCGCGAACGGCAGCCCCGAGGGCGTCGGCGGCACGATCGTCCTGCGGGCCGGCATCGACGAGTTCGGGATCGCACGGGTCGCCGGCGACTTCACGCTCCAGGGCACGATCAACGCCAACGGCCACGGCCAGTTCGGGGGCGCCCAGGTGGCGATCGACGGCTGCACGGTCAACATCGCGAGCGGCTCGTCGATCGACGTCACCGGCGACACCGGCAGCACCAACGTCGTCACCGCCAGGACGGGCCTCGCTATCGCCGGCCAGCTCCGCGCCTCGGGCGCCAACGTGCTCACGTTCCCAGAAGGAAGCACCCCGTCGCTCGCCCAGGGCACGTTCGTGCCCGCACGCAGCGCCGGGGCCTGCACGGACGGCACCATCACTGCGAACGGCTGCGTCCGCGCGCCCTGCACGGGGGAGAACTCGCCGCCCGGATGCCTCGACCCGTGCCCGCAGTGCGGCGACAACCAGGTCCAGTTCCCCGAGACGTGCGACGTCGGCGCGGGCGGCCCGTTCTGCAGCGGCAGCGACTTCTGCGACGACCGCTGCCGGATCCATCACTGCACGGACACGAACCCGTGCTCCGACAACGCCTGCGACCCGGCCGTCGGGTGCACCATCGCCTACAAGCCGAACGGCTTCGCGTGCAACGACAACACGGTCTGCAACGGCCTCGAAGCGTGCCAGGCCGGCCTCTGCGTCCCGACGCCGGGCTCGATACCGAACTGCGGATCGGATGGAAACCCGTGCACGGTCGATGGCTGCAACGACGTGACGGGGTGTTTCCACAGCCCGGTGCCCGGCAATGGATTCGGAGTTCCCGGCTGCGATGACGGAAATCCCTGCACGGGTGCGGAGAGGTGCGTCGGCACTGCGTGCCAGGCGGGAACGCTCGTGACCTGCCAGCAGCCGCTGGTGTGCAACCCCGCCAACGGGCAGTGCGAGGGTGCCGGCGCCTGCCAGAGCGCCGCCGAATGTGACGACAACAACCCCTGCACAGACGACGTGTGCAACGTGGTGTGCAGCAACCCGCCGAAGACGAACGGTGCGAACTGCGACGACGGTGACCTCTGCAACGGCGTCCGCGCGTGCCAGGGTGGCGTGTGCCAGCCGGCGACGCCCGTCGTCTGCAACGACAACGACGTCTGCACCACCGACTCCTGCAATCCGTCGACCGGTCTCTGCGAGGCGTCGCCGGTTCCCGGCTGCTGCAACACGCCCGCCGCCTGCAACGACGGTGACGCCTGCACGACCGACGGCTGCAGCGCGCACGCGTGCACGCACGTGGCGATCGCGTGCGTCGACAACGACGTGTGCACGAACGACGTGTGCGATTCGCAGCTCGGGTGCCAGCACGTCGCGGATCCGACCTGCTGCACGGACGCCTCGACCTGCAACGACAACAATCCGTGCACGGACGACGCCTGCGTCGGCAACCGCTGCACGAACGTCGCCTCCGGCAACTGCTGCAGCGACAACAACGACTGCACCGACATCGATCACAACCCGTGCACGACGAACGGGCCGTGCGACCTGGCTACGCGCCGCTGCGGCGGGCCCACGCCGAGCCCCGGCGCCGCCTGTGGCACGACGTGCAATCCGGCCACCTGCCAGGGCTCGACGGGCTCGACGTGCGTGCCGGACGCGCCGACCGACTGCACCGACAACAACCCGTGCACGACCGACCTCTGCAGCGACGAGCAGGGTTGTACCCACACGCCGATCACCGACTGCTGCCTCTCGAGCAGCCAGTGCAACGACAACGACGTCTGCACCGCCGACGCCTGCGATCTCGATCGCAACGGCTGCGATCATCCGGTCCCCGACCCGACCTGCACGCCGTGCTCCGGCACGGATCCGTTCGAATGCGGTCCGCGCTGCTCGACGGCGTGCGTCGCCGGCCGCTGCCAGGACGTCGTTCCCAACTGTGACGACAACAACCCGTGCACGGACGATACGTGCGACCAGGCGTCGGGATGCACGCACACGCCGAAGAACGGGACGGGCGTGGCGGGCTGCGACGACGGCCAGGCCTGCAACGGCGCCGAGCAGTGCGTCGCCGGTACGTGTCAGGTGCAGCCCGTCCTCGACTGCGACGACGGCGACGTCTGCACCGACGACACCTGCGCCGACGCCGACGGCTGCAAGAACGACCAGAAGAGCGGCTTCCCGTCCATCCTCTGCCGCCTCGAGGACATGCACGCGAAGGTCCTGGCCGACACCACGGGTGGCACGAATCCGCGCGCCCGCACGCGCATGCAGAAGAAGCTCGAGAAGCTCTCCGCCAAGGTCGGCCTCGCGCAATCGGCGGCGGGCTCGAAGTGCGCCAAGGCGAAGCGCCTCCTCACCGCGGCCGCAAAGCAGCTGCGCAGCCTCCAGCGAACGGCGAACCGACTGGCCGGCCGCCAGCTGAGTCCGGCGCTCGCGACTGCGCTCGCGCAGCGGGCCGGCGAAGCCGCTTCCAAGTGCGACGAGACGAAGCTCGGCCTTGGCTGCTGACGTGAGCCTCGACGTGCGTTTGTCTCGCGACCTTCGTCGGAGCCCCGTGCGCCGGTGCGCGAAGGACGCGGCCGCGCAGGGACGGCGGGCGGGGTCGGGGCACGTATCTCCGCGGCATGGCAACGGTTTTGGCTGCCCGGGAGTGGTTGGCACGGCATAGCCGTTGCTGCCGAGAAGACCGATGTCTCTCCGCCTCGCGGGCTTCGCCGCCGGCCTCGCGCTCGCGCTCTGCGCGCAGCGCGCCCTCGCTGCCTGCGCCCCGGTGACGAGCCCGAACGACCTCTGCGGTGCGGCGGCCGACCCGTGCGTGATCGACGGCAAGGATTGCCCCGTGGTCGCCGGCACGACGCTCGACTTCGGGACGCGCGCGGTCGTCCTCAGCCACAGCACGCTCGACGTCGGCACGGGCACGATGACGATCCTCGCGGGCAGCGTCGAGCTCCGCCCCGGGTCGGGTCTTCTCGGACCCGGGGGCGCCGTGGTCGTCCACACCCAGGGGACGATCGCCGTGCTGCGCCAGGGCAACACGCGCGCACGCATCGACGTCGCCGATCCCGCATCGGCGGATCGCATCGAGCTCGACGCCGGCAGCGGCGCGATCCAGATCGACGGCGTGGTCGACGCACGCGGCACGAATGCCGACGGCATCGGCGGCAGCATCGACCTCAAGGGCAGCAACATCCTCGTCGCGGGCGACGTGCTCGGGAGCGGCGGCAACCTCGGCGGCGGCGGCCCCGTCTCCCTCGACGCGACCGCCGGCATCGTCATGTCGGGCACGATCGACGCCTCGGGCGGCAGCGGCGGCACCCTCGATCTCGAGGCCGACGGTCCCATCACGACCACCGGCCGGATCGACATCCGCGCCACGGCGGCCGGCGGCGACGGCGGGCTCTTCACGGTGTTCACGCTCGACGGCTCGGTCACGCTCGGCGGCAAGATCTTCATGCAGGGTGACGAGGGCACCGATCTCGAGGGCGGCGGCAGCGGCGGGGATCTCAACGTCTTCTCGGGTGCGAACCTGACGCTCGCGGGCGACTTCGAGATCAGCGGCGCGCCGCCCGACGGGCTCGGCGGCGACGTCTTCTTCATGTCGATGCTCGACACCGTCCAGACCGGCACGATCCAGGGCCAGGGCCGCGGCGCCGAAAGCGACGGCGGCAACGTCGAGTTCGAGGCGCACCGCACGCTCACCGTCGGCGCGATCGACGTCCACGGCGGCGCCGACCCCGGCGTCGAAGGGGGCGGCGTGCAGGCGGCCGCGTGGTGCGACGTCACCGTGCCGTCGGGGATCGGGATCAACGCCGAAGGCGCCAAGGGTGAGATCATCCTGCAGTCGGGACGGCAGCTCACGGCCGTGGGCACGCTCAGCGCGGGCGAGCGGAACCTGCTCCAGTACCTCGAGCTGCCGCCGGTGACGTCGGGCGGCACGTTCCTTCCCGAGCTGGTGGTGGAGCAGAACGCGGCCCTCACGCCGTGCGGCGGCCGCCCGTCGGCATCGTGCGGCGACGGCAACCTCGATCCGGACGAGGAGTGCGACGACCACAACACGACGTCGTGCGACGGCTGCTCATCCGTCTGCCAGATCGAGACCTGCGGCAACAACCGCATCGACTGCAACGAGCAGTGCGACGACGGCAACACCGTGAGCGGCGACACCTGCCACGGCGACTGCTCGCGGCTCGACAACGTGTGCGGCGACGGGATCACCGACGCGCTCGAGCAGTGCGACGATTCCAACGTCACGCGGTGCGATGCCACGCACTGCTCGTCGACCTGCCAGCTCGAGGCGTGCGGCAACGGGCGGGTCGAGTGCGACGAGGAGTGCGATCCGCCGAGCGCGGCGACGGGCTGCACCACGGAGTGCATCCTGAAGCCGCCGGGATGCGGCAACCACACGCTCGATCCCGGCGAGGAGTGCGACGACGGCAACACCAACGACGGCGACGGGTGCTCGCACCAGTGCCGGAACGAGGGCTGCGGCAACGGCAAGGTCGATCCGGGCGAGGACTGCGACGACCTCAACACCGTGGGCTGCGACGGCTGCTCGCCCACCTGCCACTTCGAGGCGTGCGGCAACGGCGTCGTCGACTGCGGCGAGGAATGCGACGACGGCGCACGGAACGGCGCCCCCGGCGGCCACTGCCTGCCGGACGTGTGTCGTCCCGGCCCCTTCTGCTCGTCGGGCTCGACCGATCCCTGCATTCCCTGCGCGGCGACCACCGACTGCGATCCGCTCGGCGCCTGTGGTCCGGCGGCGTGCGACGCCGGCGTGTGCACGCCGATCGACCCGCCCGTGTGCGACGACAACGACGCCTGCACGGGCTTCGAGGTGTGCGACCCGGCGGTCGGCTGCAAGAGCGGCCCGGCCCTCGACTGCGACGACGGCGACGCCTGCACCGACGACTCGTGCGACCCGGCGACCGGCTGCTCGAACGTCCCCAAGCCCACGGTCCCGCTCCTCATGTGCCGGATCGCCGGGATCCGCAGCACGGTCGCCGGCGCGGCGGTGACCGACATTGCCCCGCCGCTGCGCACCAAGATCCTGAAGGCGCTCGGCGTCGTCGAGTCGAAGATCCAGCTCGGCTCGGGTTCCACGCGTCGCGCCAAGAAGGCGCTCAAGGCGGCGCAGAAGCAGATCGGCAAGCTCATCTCACTGGTCGCCAAGCAGCGGGGGAAGAAGATCACCTCGATCGCGGCGGATGCGATCGCCCAAGGCCTGCAGGGCCTGCTGCCCCCGATCCTCACGCTGCAGCGCGGCGGCTGACGCAATCGAACGAACGCTTGATTATTGGCGTGATCCTCGGCTAGACGAACGTCCAGGAGGACGATCGATGGCAACCGACCGCATCGTCTCGGCCGACTCGCACGTGAACCCGCCGCGAGACCTGTGGCTGCGCGACTGCCCCGCCCAGTTCAAGGATCGCGCGCCGCGCGTCGAGTCCGGGCCGATGGGCGACTTCTGGGTGACCGATCAGCAGATCACGGGCGCGATCGGCCTCGATTCGTCCGCCGGCCGCAAGCCAGAGGACTTCAAGCCGACGGGACTCACGTATAAGGAGATGCGGCCGGGCGCGTACGACCCCAAGGCGCGCCTCGAGGACATGGACGTCGACGGCGTCGACGCCGAGGTGCTGTACTTCGGCGGTCCCGTCACGCAGCAGGCCGCCGACCCTGCGCTGCGCACGTACGTCGTCCAGCGCTACAATGACTGGATGGTCGAGCTGTCGAAGGCGGCGCCGACGCGGCTCGTGGGGCTCGCCCACATCCCGCTGCTCGACCTCGACGAGGCGCAGCGCGAGCTCCGGCGCGTCGCCAAGATGGGCCTGCGCGGCTTCCACCTCGATCCGTTCCCGGACGAGCGCGGGGGCAAGCCGCTGTGGGACAGCGCCTACGAGCCGTTCTGGTCGCTCGTCGAGGAGACGGGCCTGCCGATGAGCTTCCACATCGTCGGGCCGCGCAAGGCGAACGTCACCGAGACGTTTGCGAACCCGACGCCCGGCATCAAGGAGACCTTCATCGCGATCGCGCCGATCTCCATCTGCGAGACCGTCTCGACGCTCATCTTCACCGGCATCCTGGCCCGCCACCCGAAGCTGCGCTTCGTGCTGGTCGAGTGCGGGATCGGCTGGATCCCCTACTTCCTCGAGCGCATGGACCAGACGTTCAACAAGCACCGCTTCTGGACGAAGTCGGTCATCACCGAGAAGCCGAGCACGTACTGGTACCGGCAGGGCTACGCGACGTTCATCCAGGATCTGGCCGGCGTCGCCGAGCGTCATCGCGCCGGGCTGCGCAACATCATGTGGTCGACGGACTACCCGCACTCGGACAGCACCTGGCCGAAGTCGCGCGAGGCGTTGGCCAACCACTTCAAGGACGTCCCGGCCGACGAGCGGGCCCTCATCACGGGCGGGAACGCCGCCGCCCTCTACGGCCTGTCCTGATCAGCGGCAGACGGCCTCGGCGACGAGCGCGCGCGCTTCGTCCGGCGAAAGCGCGAGCCAGCGGACGAGCACGTCCTCGGTGTGCTCGCCGAGGAGCGGCGCGCGCCCTGCGGGCGTGAGCGGCGTGAGCGACGGCCGGATCGGGTTGCCGCTGTGGCGCTCCGATCCGATCTCCGGATGCTCGACGGTCACGATCGCGCCGCGCGCGGCGAGGTGCACGTCGGCGCGGTGATCGTCGCCGTTCTGCACGGGCATCGCCGAGACGCCCGCCGCCTGCAGATGCGCGGCGGCGTCCTCGGCGGACCGCTCGCGCGTCCACGCGGCCAGGCGCTCGTCGAGCGTCGCACGCGCCGCCGAGCGCCCCTCGAGCGTGCGCAGCACCGGCTCGTCGCTCCAGCCGAGTGCCGCCCGGAGGCGCCGCCATTCGTCGTCCGACACGATCGCGATCGCCACCCAGCGATCCGTCCCCGCGCACGGGTAGACACCGTGCGGCGCCGCGTACGGCGCGGCGTTTCCCACCTGCTCCATCCGCCGTCCGGTGCACGCCTCCTGGAGGTAGACCTCGCCCATCAAGTAGGCCGCCGATTCCGCCTGCGACATCTCGATGCGCTGGCCCTCGCCGGTGCGGCGCCGGTGCTCGAGCGCCGCCAGGATGACGCCGGTCGCGAGCTTCGCTGCCGTGTGATCGGGATGATTCAAGGCGCAGCCGGCGGGATACGGCGCGTTCGGGTGGTTCCAGAGCCAGGTGACGCCGGAGAACGCCGAGTTGAGCGGGCCGAAGGCCGACGCCTCGCCGAGCGGTCCGCCGCGTCCGAACGCCTGTGACGCGTAGTAGATGACGTCCGGCCGGCGCGCGCGCACGTCCTCGTAGTCGAGCCCCCAGCGCGCGGCGACGCCGCCGCGATTGTTCTCGATGACCACGTCGGCCCGCGCGCAGATTTCGAGCGCCAGGGCACGGCCGCGCGGGGTCCGCAGATCGAGGCAGACGCTGCGCTGGCCGCGCGACGCATCGTTGAACGTCCACGAGCGATCCGGCGCGTCCGCCTCGACCGTCACGCGGCGAAGGAAGTCGACGTTGGCGCGCGACTCGATCTTCACGACCTCCGCGCCGAGCTCGGCGAGGAGATAGCCGACCTCGGGCCCCGCGACCCCGACGCCGAGGTCGACGACGCGCAGACCGGCGAGCGCGGGCCCCGTGCCGCCGGCGGATGGCTCCGCCGTGCGGGGCGCGAAGCCGCCCTCCGCCGCGCCGGCGACCGGCGCGGGCCGCCGCACCGAGGCCGGCGTGGCGGAGAGGTTGAAGGGCGGCGACGCGAACGGCGCGTCGCCCAGATGGGGAAACCCGGAGGGGCGAAAGTACCGGCGATGGCGCGTCTGCTGCTCGAGGACGAACTCTTCGGGGCGGTTGAGCGGCACCAGCGGGACGTCGAGCTCCCGCGCGCGTGCGTGGACCTGGGCGCGGGTCTCGCCGCGGAGCGCGTCCTCGGTGAGGAGCCGGATCACGTCCGCGTTCGCGAGCCGATAGACGGACCGCTCCCATTCGGGTCCTGCCAGCGCATCGACGCCGACCAGCTCGACGAACGCGCGCCACTGCCGCGGGCTCGCGGGCAGCGCCCGGATGTAGCCGTCGGCGGCCGGCAGCACCGTGTAGGCGCCGGCGCCGTTGCGCACGCTGAGGCGCGGCAGGCTCGGATAGACGCGCGCGTAGTCCGCGGTCGGGATCGACCACGGATGGAGCGCGTTGATCCCGGCCTCCTGCACCGACACCTCGACCGTCTGCCCGCGCCCGTGGCGCGCGCGGTCGAGCACGGCTGCGAGCGCCCCCACGACCGCGAACAACGAGGCGCTGTCGTGGGCGAGGTAGCCCGGCAGCCAGCACGGCGGCAGCTCGGGGAATCCCGACGCGAAGAGCGCGCCCGACGCCGCGAACGCGGGCAGCGCCTCGAGGCGCCACGACGCGCGCGGACCGGAGAGCCCGCAGTCGGCGATCGCGACATGCACGAGATGCGGATGCTCCGCGTGCACGCGATCGGGCGTGAGGCCGAGCCGCGCCTCGCCGTCGGCACCCAGGTTCTCGATCAGCACGTCCGCGTTCGTGCACAGGGCTCCGAGCTCGCGGCGTCCCGCCGGCGTCGCGAGATCGAGCCGCAGGCCGCGCTTGTTCGCGTTGCGATACAGGAATGCGAGCGCGCGGTCCGGATCGGGCACGTCGCCCGCGAACGGGCCGCGCCCCCGTCCCGGATCGCCCTCGGGCGGCTCCACCTTCACCACGTCGGCGCCGAGGTCGCCGAGCAGGCGCGCCGCCATCGCCCCCCGGATGTCGGTCAGGTCGACGACACGCAGGTGGGCCAGGGGACCGCTCGCCATCGGCCGCTCCTAACCCGCACGCGACGGCACCTGCAAGGGTTGTCGGCCACCCGGCGCGGCGTTAGCCTCCGGGCGCGGTGGCGAGCGATCGGCCGAGCGCCCAATCCCGTATGAGCCCGCGGATGCTCCGCCTGGGCTCGCTTCTGGCGCTCGTGGTGGCGACCCTCTTCCTGCCGTTCCAGTACCTCTACTATGACAACGACCCGCACTTCGCGCACCGGATCGTGGCCCACACGACGCACGCCGCGATCGCGCTGGTCGGCCTGCTCGTCAGCTACCTGCCATCGGCGCGGCGCTGGGCGGACACCTGCGCGCTGCTGATGGTGATCGCCATGGGCGGGAACCTCCTCGCCTACTTCGCCGCCACGTCCGGCTATCCCCCGCTCGTCTCGAACGTCCTCTCGTTGCTCCTCTTCGGCGCCGCAGTGATCTGCTCGTGGAGCCCACGCCGCACCGCCGCCGTCGGCAGTCTGTTCGCGCTCGGGTTCCTGCTGGTGGGACTTCTCACGCACCGGCAAGATCTCGGCGAGGAGCGGTTCGTGTTCTCGAACGGCGTCCTGCTCTTCGCCACCATCATCGCGGCGCTGTGCGCCAACATCATGGAAGCGGCGCGCTCGGGCATCGAGCGGCGCGAGCGGGAGCTCGAAGGCCTTTCGAACCGTCTCATGTCCGTGCAGGAGGAGGAGCGGCGCCGGCTCTCGCGCGAGCTGCACGACGGCGTGGGCCAGGAGCTGACGGCCGTCGTGGCGTATCTGCGGGCGATCGAGCGCCATCTGCCCGAGGAAGACGGCGCCGTGCGGACCGAGGTCGCGGAGGCGCGCGGGCTCGCGGCCAAGACGCTGGCCGAGATCCGCGAGCTGTCACAGCTCCTGCGTCCTTCGCTGCTCGACGACTGGGGGCTCGTGCCGTCGCTCGAAGCGCAGGTGAAGTCGTTCAAGACCCATCGCGACCTCGACGTGCGGTTCGTCGCGAACGAGATGCCGCGGCTACCGACGGAGGTCGAGACCGCCGTGTATCGCATCGTGCAGGAGGCGTTGACGAACGTCGCCAAGCACGCGCGCGCGACCAGCGTCCGCGTGTCGCTCACGCACGAGACCGACGGCATCCACCTCGACGTCAGCGACAACGGCATCGGCTACCCGCGCAACGGCGCCCGCCCCGGCGGGCCCGGCCTCGGTCTCGTCAGCATCCGGGAGCGCGTGCGCGCCCTCGGCGGCCGCGTCACCCTCACCTCCGACCACGGCGCGCAGCTCTCGGTCGTCCTGCCCCTCCCCTAGCGCCGCTTGCGGGTTGCCGGTCGCGTCGCCTAGTGTCGCGCCGTGCGCGACGTGCTGTCGGGGGTGCGCGTCCTCGAGGTGGCCGACTGGGGCTTCGTGCCCTCGGCGGCGACCGTGCTCGGCGACTGGGGTGCGGAGATCATCAAGGTGGAGCACCCGCGCTTCGGCGATCCGATCCGCGGGCTCATCACCGCGGGGCTCGTGCCTGGCGCGTCGGGACGCAACTTCCTCGTCGAGCACCTGGGTCGCAACAAGCGCAGCGTCGGCATCGACCTCGCGCACGCCGACGGTCGGGCGCTGCTCGATCGCCTGCTCCCGACCGCCGACGTCTTCCTGACGAGCTTCCTCGACGACGCGCGCGAGCGGCTGCGCATCACCTACGACGACGTGCGCCGCGTGAATCCCCGCATCGTCTACGCGCGCGGCAACGGCCAGGGGCGCCGCGGTCCGGACGCGCGGCGTGGCGGCTACGACGGCGTCTCGTTCTGGGCACGCGGCGGGATCGCCGACCGCCTCTCCACGCCCGGGCGACCGCCGGTCCAGCAACGACCGGCGTTCGGCGACTTCATCGGCGGCATGTCGATCGCCGGCGGCATCGCCGCCGCGCTGTTCCAGCGCGAGCGCACCGGCGAGGGCATCGAGGTGGACGTCTCGCTGCTCGGGACGGCGATGTGGGTGCTCTCGCCCGACATCACCGCCACCTACATGTACGGCCGGATGCTGCCGACGGCCGGCGAGATGCCGGCGCCGCCGAATCCCCTCGTCGGTACCTACCCGTGTGCCGACGGCAAGGCCCTGGTCCTGATGATGCTCCAGGCCGAGCGCTTCTGGCCGCTGTTCGCCGCCACGATCGGCCGGCAGGACCTCCTCGAGCGCTATCCGACGGCCGCCGCCCGCGCCGAGCAGGCGACCGCCATCCGCGTCGAGCTGTCGGAGACGTTCGCCACCAGGCCCCGCGCCGAGTGGGAGACGATCCTGCGCGCGTCCGAATGCATCTGGGGACCGTTCCAGACGCCCGCCGATCTCGCCGACGACCCGCAGGTGCAGGCGAACGGCTATCTCCTCGAGGTCGAGACCTCCGAGGGGCCCGTGCGCCTGTGCGCGAATCCCGTCCAGTTCGGCGGCGAGCCGCCGCGGGTGCGCAGTGCCGCGCCCGATGCCGGCGCGCACACCGAGGAGGTGCTGCTCGAGCTCGGCTGCGACTGGGCGGAGATCGGGCGCCTCAAGGACGCCGGGGTGATCTCCTGACCATGGCGAAGCGCGTCTTCATCCTCGGCGGCGGCGCGGCGCTCGGCGCCCATCAGGTGGGTGCGATGAAGTACCTCGCCGAGCAGGGCATCACGCCGGACGCGTTCGTCGCGAGCTCGATCGGCGTCCTCAACGCCTGCGTCTACGCGTCGGGCGGCATCCCGCGTCTGGAAGACGCGTGGATGCACTTCCGGTCGATCCCGCGCATCGTCTCACCGAGCCTGTGGCACAACCCCATCTTCGGCCTGTCGCTCTTCTCGATGGATCGCCTCACGTCGGCCCTCGAGGAGTACATCGACTTCCCCGAGGTGTTCGCGAGCCCGCTCGACATGGAGTTCGTGGTGCTGAACCTGTCGCGCGGACGCGGCGAGATGCACGCCAAGAGCTCGTGCATCGACTGGCGGGAGCTGCGCTCGCTCACGCGCGCGGGCTACGCCATTCCCATGCTGTTCCCGCCCATCCAGTACCGCGGCGACTGGTACGTCGACGGCGGCTTCGCGTGGAACATCCCGCTCGAGCGCGCGATCCAGATGGGGGCGACGGAGATCTTCCTGCTGGCGCCGATCGCGAGCCAGCTTCCGTACAAGGCGCGCTTCAGCTCGTTCCTCGACTTCCTGCAGCGCGTCCTCGACGTCATGTGGCGGACGATCGGGAACATGGGCTACCTCTACGCGCTCATGGAGAACGGCAGGTTCCACGGCGTCCCGGTGACGGTCATCGAGCCGACCGAGCAGTGGAGCGGCTTCGGGCCGCTCGCCGTCTTCCAGGCGTACCCCCGCAAGAACCAGACGCTCATGGCGCACGGCTATCGTGACGCGAAGCGCGTGCTCGCCGACCAGCGCCGCCTCATGCCGGCCCAAGACTACGTCTTGGGCCGGGACCGAGAGTCGGGCGTCGGGGGCACGCGCGACCGGTATGCCGCGGCCGGCAAAGCCGGCGCGGCACACGAGCTACGCGCGAAGGGTTGAAGACCCGGGCCTTCGCAACCTAGTCGGCGCAGGCGCGGGCGAAGACGCGCGTCGAGCCGCCGACCGTCGCCACGGCGAAGGGCTCGGCGCCCTGGAAGTCGACCTTCCAGTCGGGCCCGTTCGCCCACGTGGAGATGACGCCCCACTTCTTGCAGACCTTGGGGCCGGCCTCCGGGTCGGCCGCCTGTCCTGCGATCGCGGCCCCGAGCAACAGTCCCGCGGCGCCCGCCACCAGTGTACGAAGCATCAGGATCCCTCCCTTGCGATGCGGCATGGTCGGCGTCATCGTGGCGGAGGGTCGCAGGTCGGGCAACCCGTGAACCGAGGCTACGCGTGCGTCGCGCGACGCGCCCGGATCCACCCGGCGAGCTCGGCGCGCGCGACGGGCGTGCTGGTGCGGGTTGCGAGGTCGCGCACCTCGAGCGTCCCGCTCCCGAGCTTCGCCGCGTCGGCCACCACGGCGAGTGGGATGCCCTTCTTCTCCGCCAGCTCGAACTGCGCGCCGAGCTTCGCCGCGTGCGGAAACACGTCGACGCGAAGCCCCGCCTGCCGGAGCTCGGCTCCCAGACGGATGGCCCCGGCGGTCGCCTCCGCCGCGGGCACGACGACGAGCACGTCGGCGCCACGGCTCCCGCCGCCGAACATCCCGCGCTCCTCCATGAGCATGAAGACGCGCTCGAAGCCGATCGAGAAGCCGCACGCCGGCACCTTCGCCCCCGCCAGGCGCTCGATCAGATCGTCGAAGCGGCCGCCGCCCGCGAGGCTGAAGGGAACGCCCTCGGCCGCGACCTCGAAGATGGGGCCGGTGTAGTAGTCCATGCCGCGCGCCAGGAATGGATCGAACGCGAGCCGACCGGCAGGGAGCGGCGGCGTCAGCGCGAGGATCTCGCGGAGCTGTGCCACGTGCGGCGCCGCCGCCTTGCCGGCGCGCGCCTCGACGTCTGCGAGCAAGGCCTCGTCCCTCCCGCCCCGCGAGCGCGCGTGCAGGTCGAGCAGGCTCGACGCGACCTTCTCGGAAATGCCCTTGCCGGTCAGCTCCTCCTTCACCGCCGCCGGGCTCTCCTTGTCGAGCTTGTCGATCCCGATGACGGCGGCGCCGAGATGCTCGTCCCCCACCCCGGCGCTGCGTACGAGGAGCGAGAGGAGCGGGCGCGAGTTGAGGCGCACCGTGAGACCCGAGAAGCCGAGCGCGGCGAGCGCGGTCGTGGTCGCGAGGACGACCTCGGCCTCGACCGCCATCGACGACGAGCCGAGCACGTCGACGTCGCACTGGACGAACTCGCGAAAGCGGCCGTGCTGGGCGCGCTCGGCGCGCCACACCGGCCCGCACTGGTAGCGCTTGAAGACCGCGGGCAGCTCGCCGCGGTGGGTCGCGTAGTAGCGGGCGAGCGGCACCGTGAGGTCGAAGCGGAGCGCCATGTCCGAGAGCTCCTCGCCACCCTTCGCGAGCGCGCGCTCCAGCTCCGCGCCGCGCTTCAAGACGTGGAACATGAGCTTCTCGTTCTCGCCGCCGGCCTTGCCGAGGAAGACGCGCAGGCTCTCCATCGCCGGCGTGTCCATGCCCTCGAACCCGAACGACTCGTAGGTTTCGCGGATGCGCCGGACGAGCTCCTGCCGCTTGCGGAACTGGTCCGGCAGGAAGTCGCGGAACCCGCTCGGGGCGGCGAGCTTGGCCATGGGACCGCCTAGTTCAGGTACTCCGGCTCAAAGGTCAACTCGCCGCAGCCGCAGCGCGTTCGCGATGACCGACACCGACGACAGGCTCATGGTGGCGCTCGCGATCATCGGGGAGAGGAGCCACCCGACCAGCGGATACAGCACACCCGCCGCGAGCGGAATCGCGAGCGCGTTGTAGCCGAACGCGAACGTGAGGTTCTGGCGGATGTTCCGCATGGTCGCTTGGGCCAGGCGCCGGGCGCGCACGATCCCGAGGAGATCGCCGTGCACGAGCGTCACCCCGGCGCTCTCGATCGCGACGTCGGTGCCGGTGCCCATGGCGATGCCGACGGCGGCGGCGGCGAGCGCCGGCGCGTCGTTGATTCCGTCGCCCGCCATGGCGACCGTCCGCCCGTCGGCCGCCAGGCGCCGGATCGCCTCGGCCTTCCCGTCGGGAAGAACACCCGCGATGACCTCCGTGATGCCGAGTCGCGCGGCGACGTTCCTCGCCGTCGCCTCGGCGTCGCCGGTCAGCATCACGATGCGGAGGCCGTCGGCGCGCAGGCGGGCCAGCGCGTCGGGCGTGGTCGGCTTCACGGGATCGGCGAGCGCCACGACGCCGGCCGCTGCGCCGTCGACGCCGACCAGCACGACGGTCTCGCCCCGCTCGCGCCGCACCCGCGCTTGCGCCTCGAGCGGCGCGGGATCGATGCCACGCTCGGCGAGGAATGCCGCCGTGCCGACGACGACGCGCGCCGCACCGACGCGGCCGCTCGCGCCCTTGCCCGGCACCGCCGCGAACTCGAGGGCGTGCGCGGGCGGAAGGCCGCGTGACTCGGCCGCCCGCACGATCGCGCCGGCGAGCGGATGCTCGCTCTGCTGCTCGATGCTGGCGGCGAGGCGCAGGACCGTGTCGGCGTCGTCGGGACGCCGCACCTCGACCCCGACCACCTCCGGCCGCCCGACCGTGAGGGTGCCGGTCTTGTCGAGCACGAGCGTGTCGACGGCGGCGAGGCGCTCGAGCGCCTCGGCGTTTCGGACAAGGACTCCCGCCTGCGCCCCGCGTCCGGTCGCGACCATGATCGACATCGGCGTCGCGAGGCCGAGCGCGCACGGACAGGCGATGATGAGCACCGCGACGGCGGCGACCAGGGCGTACGCCAGGCGGGGCGCGGGTCCGACCGCCGCCCATACGACGAACGTCGCGGCCGCGATCACGAGCACGGCGGGAACGAAGCGCGCCGCCACCCGGTCGGCCAGGTCCTGGACCGGCGCGCGGCTGCGCTGCGCCTCGCCGACGACGCGCACGATCTGCGCGAGCAGCGTCTCCTCGCCCACCCGCTCGGCCCGCATGACGAAGCTCCCGGTCCCGTTCACGGTCGCGCCGATCACGCGCGAGCCGGAGACCTTCGCGATCGGCATGGCCTCGCCCGTCACCATCGACTCGTCGACGGCGCTCGTCCCCTCGACCACGACCCCGTCGACGGGGACCTTCTCGCCCGGCCGCACGCGCAGCAGGTCGCCGACCGCGACCGCGTCGAGCGGAACCTCTCGCTCGCCGCCGTCGCCGAGGCGCCGCGCCGTCGGCGGCCGGAGATCCAGCAGCGCCCGGATGGCGCCGCCCGTCCGCCGCCGCGCACGCAGCTCGAGCACCTGGCCCAGGAGCACGAGCGTCGTGATGACGGCTGCCGCCTCGAAGTAGACCGGCACCACACCGCCGTGGCCGCGGAACGATTCCGGGAAGAGCTGCGGCGCCAGCGTCGCGAGCACGCTGTGGACGTAGGCCGTCCCCGTGCCGATCGCGATCAGCGTGAACATGTTCGTCTGGCGCCGCACGATCGACGCCCAGCCACGGGCGAAGAACGGGGCCGCGCCCCACGCGACGACCGGCGTCGCCAGCACGAGCTGCACGAGCGGACGCGGATGCAGGCCGAACATCTCGCCCATGCCGAGGAGCACGACCGGCACCGTGAGAGCGAGGCTCACCCAGAAGCGACGCGTGAGATCGCGTAGCTCGCCGTCGTCCTCGGCCGCCGTGGCGGAGAGCGGCTCCAGCGCCATGCCGCAGATGGGACAGCTCCCTGGTCCGCCCTGGCGGACCTCTGGATGCATCGGGCAGGTGTAGATCGCGTCCGCGCTGGCCGGCGGTGCCGGGGCGACCGCCCCTCCGAGATAGCGTGCCGGCTCGGCACGGAACCGCTCCGCGCAGTGCGGAGCGCAAAAATAGTATCGCGTCCCGCCGTGCGATACGGTCGCGGGCGCCCTCGCCGGGTCGACGCGCATCCCGCACACCGGATCGCGCGCCGACCACGCGGCTTCTTCCCGCATCTCGCCGTCACTACACCGCGTGCCGCGACCGTGCTAGCTCGGGCCGAGCATGACGCTACGGCTCCAGGCCCATCCGTGGCACGGCATCTCGCGTGGCGACGAGGCGCCGGCGATCATGAACGTGTTCATCGAGATCGTGCCCTCGGACACGGTCAAGTACGAGATCGACAAGGCGACGGGACACCTGAAGCTCGATCGCCCGCAGCAGTTCTCGAACGTCTGCCCGGCGCCGTACGGCTTCGTGCCGCGGACGTGGTGCAAGGAGCGCGTCGGCGCGCTCGCCTCGCGGCGTACCGGCCGCAGCGGCATCGTCGGCGACGGCGACCCGCTCGACATCTGCGTGCTGACCGAGCGCCCGATCACGCACGGCGCGATTCTGGTCCGCGCCCGCCCCATCGGCGGGTTCCTGCTGCTCGATCGCGGCGAGGCCGACGACAAGATCCTCGCCGTGCTCGCCGACGACGCTGCGTACGGCGGCTTCCGCGACCTGCCCGACGTGCCGTCGGCGCTCGTCGACCGGCTGCGGCACTACTTCCTCACCTACAAGGACATCCCCGACCCGAGCGCCCCGAGGCGCTGCGAGATCACCCACGTCTATGGGGTGGCAGCGGCGCACGAGGTCATCGGGGCTTCGATCGCTGACTACGAGGCGGGGTTCTCGAGCCGCTGAGTCTAGCTCGGTGCCGCGAGGTTGGGGGCAGGGCTTCGGCTTCGGCTCCGCCGCGCGGGAAAACATGCAGGGCGCCACGGCCCAGACATTCCGTCGCGCCGCTTCGCAGGCGCCTCCGCCCTGCCCCCAACCTCGCGACGCGACGCCGCCGCCTCGCCGTCACGATCGCACCCGCCAATAGCGTAGGTGATGAATGCGGCGGCGATGCGCGGGGCGGGTGGCGAGGGCGGAGCGCCCTTGAGCCGCGCGGCGTTCCGTCGTTGCGACGCTCGACGCGTCCCGGACGCCGCGCGGCGAACTAAGACCAAATGAACGGCCGGCTCACATCCGCACGTTCGCGGATTAGTCTCGGGAGTCTCGCCACCCGCGGCTAGAGCCGCATACGGAGGAGCCGGCCATGAAAAGCATGATCTGGTTGGGTTTGG
>DATJZY010000117.1 GCA_035577985.1 Candidatus Eisenbacteria bacterium | reverse complement strand
GAAGTAGGGCTTCAGCATGACCCCACGGGCGAGGCGGTGAAGCTGGTACCTATCCTCGTGCTCGGCGCGGCGCTCGTGCCCCCCGCCGCGGCACAGACCGGCGGTGGCGTCGCCTGCTACCAGGTGAAGGATCGGGCGACGCCGCGAAGCGCGACCGTCAACGTGACGAGCGCGGGCGTCGTCCAGAGCTGCAGGGCTCACAGCCCGGCCAGGCTCGCGTGTGTCGGAGCGGACGGCGCATCGGCGGGTGGCGCGTTCCTGTGCTATCGACTTCACTGTCCACGGACGTTCCGGTCGCCGACGTCGATGACCGCCGACCTCGGCGGCCAGCGGGTCGTCACCTTCAAGGGTGCCCAGCTGCTCTGCGAGCCCGCGCAGGTGCAGCCGGGCGGGTCGTCCACGACCTCGACCACGGTGGCACCGATGACGACCACCACCGTCGCGTCCGGCTCGTGCGAGTTCGATGACAGCTCCCGGACCTGCACGGGGACGTGCGGCGGCGGCGGGCATTGCTCGGCGGTCGTGTCGGGCGGCGCGTGCGAATGCCGGACGACGGCGTGCGGCGATGCCAGCTCGCCGTCGTGCAACGGCTACTGCGCGCGGGATCAAGCCTGCATCTTCGACATCACGGGGTGCAGCTGCGTGTCGATTCCATGAGGGATCCCGAGTGATGCACGAGTACGGACTCGTCCAGGCACTGCTCGAGCGCGTCACGCACGAGGTGGCGGCGCACGACGCGGCCGCGGTGCACCGCCTCACCGTCCGCATCGGTCCGCTCGCGGGGGTCGATCGCGAGCTGTTCGCCGAGGCGTACCGGCTCTGTCGTCCGGGGACGCGCTGCGAGCACGCCGAGCTGGTGCTCACGACGGAGGAGACCGATTGGCGATGCGGCGCGTGCGGCGCGGCGATCGCCGAGGGCGCCGCGCTCGTCTGTCCCACCTGCGGGTGGCCGGCGCGGCTCGCCGGCGGCGACGCGATCGTGCTCGAGCGGATCGAGCTGGAGGTGATACCCCATGTGTGACGCCTGCGGATGCGGAGACACGACGATCGTGCCCGTCGAGGTGCATGCCCGACTGCTCGAGCGGAACGACCACGTCGCCGCTCACAACCGGGAGCACTTCCGGCGCCACGACCTGACCGCGATCAACCTGATGGGGTCGCCCGGTGCCGGGAAGACCGCGCTCCTCGAGGCAACGGCGCGGCATCTCGGCGACTCCCGGCGGCTCACGGCGCTCGCCGGCGATCTCGCCACCGAGCGGGACGCCGTCCGCCTGCGTACGGCGGGCATCGCGTCGTCGGCGATCACCACCGGGCAGGCCTGCCACCTCGACGCCGAGATGGTGCACCGCGCGCTGCACGACGGAATCTGGCCGGGCGCGGACTACCTGTTCATCGAGAACGTCGGCAACCTCGTCTGCCCGGCGATCTACGACCTCGGGCAGGAAGCGAACGTCGTCGCCCTGTCCGTGACGGAGGGCGAGGACAAGCCGCTCAAGTACCCGGTGATGTTCCGCCACGCCGACCTGGTGGTGCTCACCAAGACCGACCTGCTCCCGGTATTGGACTTCAACCGGCGCGCGCTCGAGGACGCGCTCGCGTGCGTCATCCCGGAGCCGCGGCTGATCGCGCTGTCGGCGCGCTCGGGTGAAGGGATCGACGCCTGGGTGGCATGGCTGGAAGGACGTCGGTCGGTGATCGCCGCTGCGGCGTCCTGACGCGGGGGGAGGATCCGAATGCGCGCGCGACGGACGGCAGCGGCAACGATCGGGCGGCACCTCCGGGAGGCCGGCGTCAGCCGGCGCGAGTTCCTCGCGTTCTGCAGCAAGCTCATGGTGGCCGCGCCGTTCGGGCTGGCCCTGACGAACGTCGCGCGCGCGGAGGACGTCGCGCGCGAGGTCGCGAAGGCGCGGCGGCTGTCGGTCGTCTGGCTCCACTTCCAGGACTGCACCGGCTGCACGGAGAGCCTGCTGCGTACCTCGCAGCCCGATCTGAGCGAGCTGATCCTCCACCTGATCTCGCTCGACTAC
>DATJZY010000116.1 GCA_035577985.1 Candidatus Eisenbacteria bacterium | reverse complement strand
CGCCGCTGGCGCACCCTGCGCGTGAGCCTGCTGGGGCTCGTGGGCACCGATACCGCCGTGCGCCGCGCCTACCGGCGGCAACGCGTCCGTCAGCTCGAGATGCTCGCCGACCTCCGCAAGCGCCACGGCGTCGCGCGGCATTCGCCCGAAGACGACGCGGTGCTGCTCTTCACGCTCGAGCGCACCTGCGACGCGCTCGCCGCCGGCGAGGTGCGGGAGCTCGGCCTGTCGGTCGAGCGGACGATCGCCGTGCTGCGACGCCTCGTCCGCGACGCGCTCAGAGACCCCAGCGACGAAGGAACGGCCTGACGGCGGCGAGGAACCCGGCCGGGTTGTCGCCCATGACCGAGTGGCCGGCGCCCTCGACGTCGGCCGTCGCGCTGCCGCGAACCTCGGCGAGGAAGCGATCGGCGTTCGCCTTGGTCAGGATCGGGCTCTCGGCGCCGCGCACGAGCAGGGTGGGGCAGCGGATGCGACGGACGTCGGCCCACAGGCGCTCCATGTCGGCCGCGCCGGCGGCCATGCCCGGGTCGAACTTGTAGCGCCACTTGCCGTCGGGCCACTCGCGCATCGCGTGGGCGAGCCGCTCGCGGATGTTCTCGATCGTGCGGCGCGGGTTGAACGCGTGTGCCGAAGCGACCGCGTCGTCGAGCGACGGGAACTCGTGCACCGAGAGCTGCTTCGCGATCGCGTCGCGCCCCTCGGGCGCGACCGACGGCACGACGTCGACCACGACCAGCCCGCGCACGCGTTCCGGCCGGGCCGCGGCGAACGCCATCGCGTTGAGGCCGCCGAGGCTCATCGCGACCAGGGTCGCCTCGCGCCAGCCGAGGTGGTCGAGGACGGCCTCGATGTCGCCGGTGAAGTCCTCGCGCAGGTAGCGCGGCGCCCAGTCGGTGTCGCCGTGGCCGCGCTGGTCCAGGCACACGACGTGATGGTCGCGCGCCAGCTCCGGCGCCACCTCGTCGAAGCTGTGCGCCGTCTGCGCCGCGCCGTGCAACAAGAGGACGGGCGGCGCGCCGTCCGTGCCCCAGTCGAGCAGGTGGAAGCGCAGTCCGCGCAGGCGGGCGATGCGATCGCGGGGCATCGGCATGAGCGCCCCGTAGCGCCCGTCGTCCGGCGTGTCCAGCGGCGTTGAGTCGCGACGCCGCGCGCGCTAACCCGGGCGCGTGATCTCGGTCGTTGAGGCGATCTCGACCATCCTGGACGCGACGCCGGTGCTGGGCGCATCCCGGCTGCCGCTCGCCGAGGCGCTGGGATGCGTCGCGGCCGAGGACGTCATCTCCAACCGCGCGGTGCCCGGCGCCGACAACTCGGCGATGGACGGCTTCGCGGTGCACGCGAGCGACGTCGCGACGGCGCCGGCGCGGCTCCGCATCGTGGGTACGGTGCCGGCGGGCTCGCTCCTCACCGAGCGCGTCGCGCCGGGCACGGCCGTCAAGATCTTCACCGGCGGCGTCGTTCCCGACGGCGCCGACACCGTGGTTCGCGTCGAGGACACCGAGACGGGGGACGGCGTCGTGACGATCCGCGTGCCGGTGAAGGCGGGGGCGAACGTCCGCCCGCGCGGCGAGGACATCACGCCGGGGCAGATCGTGCTCGCGCGGGGCACGCTCATCGGGCCGGCCGATCTCGGAGTCCTGGCGTCGATCGGTGTCGGCACGGTGCTCGCGCATCGCCGGCCCCGGGTGGCGATCGTGTCGACCGGCGCCGAGCTGGTGGAGATCGATCAGACGCCGGGACCCGCGCAGGTCGTGAACAGCAACGCCTACGTGCTCGCGGCCGCCGTCGCGCGGGCCGGGGGAACGCCCACCGTGCTGCCGATCGCCCGCGATCGCTTCGAGGACATCCGGGCCCGCTTCGAAGAGGCGATGGCGAACGCCGACGTCGTGCTCTCGACCGGCGGCGTGTCGGTCGGCGAGTTCGACTTCGTGAAGGAGGCTCTGGACGCGGTCGGCGTGAAGCGCCTGTTCTGGCGCGTCGCGCAAAAGCCGGGGAAGCCGCTCACCTTCGGACGGCTCGGCGACCGGCTGCTCTATGGCCTGCCCGGCAACCCCGTCTCCGCCCTCGTCTGCTTCGAGGTGTACGTGTGGCCGGCACTCAGAAAGCTCGCCGGACATCGTGCGATCCACCAGCCCGTGGTGCGCGCCCGCCTCGCCGCGCCCGTGAAGAAGGCGACGAACCTGACCGAGTTCGTGCGCGTGCGCCTCGCGCGCAAAGGCGACGAATGGGTCGCGGTCGCCGGCGCAGCGCAGGGCTCGGGGATCCTCTCGTCGCTCGCCGCGGGCGCCGGGCTCCTCGTCGGGCCGGCGGCCGTGACGCAGCTCGACGCGGGCACCGTCCATCCCGTCATCGTGCTCGACGGGACGACGTTCGCGACCGAAATCCCGCAATTTTCGAGTTGACGCGGGCGAGGCCCGCCGTGGTAGCGTCCGCCGCATATGCGGACACGTGTGCTGCTGGCTGGAATCCTCCTGCTCGGCGCGGTGGGGGCGCAGGCGGAAAACCCGTACTCGTGCGGCTCGGGAACGGTCTCGAAGGTGAAGTTCAATCCCGGGCGGACGCAGATGCGCTTCGTCGGCACCTTCGCGCTGCCGGCGGGCTTCGACCCGGCCACGAGCGGCCTCACGCTCGACCTGTGGACCGAGCCGGAGGCCGATCCCAGCAACGCGTTCTTCACCGCGACGCTGCCGAACACGGGCTTCATGACGCTGCCGAGCGGCCAGCTGCGCTACGTCGACAACACCGGGGCGCAGGGCGGCATCACGCTCGTGAAGATCGCGCCGCTCAAGACGGGCGACCGACGCATCACCGTGAAGCGCAAGCTGGGTCCCGCCATCGCGACGCCTCCGGGCGGCGTCTTCCGCATGGTGCTCACCTCGGGAACGGCGTGCGTGCGCCACTGCGGCGCTCCCTGCTCGCTGCTTCCGAACGGCACCCTCAAGTGCCAGAAGAGCACCGACACGCAGCTCTGCGGCATCCGCTCCGGCTGCGAGCTCCTCAACACGTCGAGCGGGCACTGCCTGATGCCGTATCCGTCGACGTGGTTCGAGCGCGACGACGTGACGACCCACACGGGCAAGCGCCTCGCCTATCCGCTGCTCGCGATGCCGACCAACAACAACGGCGTCCGCATCGATCCCACGCAGTGGAACGCCCAGCTCGACGGCTTCAGCCCCGGCACCATGATGATGGCGAACTTCGCCCAGGGCGTGGATCCCGTCCTCTCGGGCCTCGTGTCGTGGCAGAACTATCCGGCGTCGCTCAACACGGCGACCAGCCCGACGATCCTGCTCGACTACGACACGGGTGAGGTGATCGAGCACTTCGCCGAGGTCGACGTCAGCATCGGGCCGAACGGCCAGATCGCGCCGCCGTACCAGGCGGTCATCGTGCGGCCGGGCCGGCGTCTCAAGAACAACGGCCACTACATCATCGCGATGCGAAACCTGGTCGCCGTCGGCGGCGCTCCGATCCCGGCGGAGCCGGGGTTCGCGGCGCTGCGCGACAACATGCCGACGGGCAACCACCTGATCGACCCGCGCCGCCCGGCGTTCGAGAACATCTTCAGCCGTCTCACCGCCGCCGGCGTCGCCCGCTCGAACCTGATCCTCGCGTGGGATTTCCATACCGCCAGCGACTTCGCGCTCGAGCACTGGCTCCTCCACATGCGCGACGAGACGTTCACGCAGCTGGGTCCGAACGCGCCCGCGTACACCGTGACGAGCGTGGTCGAGAACCCGAACCCCGGCCAGATCTGCCGCCGCGTGAGCGGCACCTTCGACGTGCCGCTCTACACGACGTTCGACGGCGTGGGCTCGGTGCTGAACATCAACCCGGCGACCGATACGCCGCAGCAGAACGGCGTCGTGCACGCGCCGTTCACCGCGATCATCCCGTGCAGCCTCTCGACCGGGCCGGCGACCGGCCGCCCGCTCTTCTACGGGCACGGACTCCTCGGCTCGGGCGCGGGCGAGGTGACGGCGTCACACCTGCGGAACCTCGCACAGACGTATGGCTTCGTCGTGGTCGCGACCGACTGGCAGGGCATGTCGGCGGCCGACACGGCCGCGATCCTCTTCTCGATCACGCCCGACCTGACGAACTTCCGGCAGCTCTCCGAACGCCTCCACCAGGGGATCCTGAACCAGCTCGTCTTGGGGCACCTCCTCGGGGCGCCCGACGGTCTCGCCGCGGATCCGAACTTCATCTACGGCGGCGTGCCGACCATCGACCCGTCGGAGGTCTTCTACTACGGCAACAGCCAGGGCGGCATTCTCGGCGGCACCGTCATGGCGCTCTCGACCGAGGTCACGCGCGGCGTCCTCGGCGTGCCGGCGGCGAACTTCTCGACGCTGCTCCAGCGCAGCGTCGACTTCGAGCCGTACTTCCTCTTGCTGCGCACGTTCTACCCGAACGACCTCGATCGCGCCTTCGTCTACCCGATCATCCAGCAGCTCTGGGACAAGTCCGAGCCGAACGGCTGGTACCACCACACCATCTCGAACCCGCTCCCCGGCACGCCGGCGCACCAGGTGCTGATCCACATGTCGACGGGCGACGCTGAGGTGTCGAACATCGCGACCGAGATCATGGTGCGCTCGATGGGCATCGCGCAGGTGACCCCGGTGATCCACCACTTCTTCGACATCCCGGAGTTCGCCGCGCCGCTCTCGACGTCGGCGATGGTCGAGTGGAACGGCTTCTATCCGGCGCTGCCGCTCGGGAACATCCCGCCGGCGGACAACACGGCGCACGGGTCCATGCGGGCGCGCACGCACATCCAGCAGCAGATCGATCAGTTCCTGCGGACGGGCGGCGACGTCGAGCAGTTCTGCATCGGGCCCTGCGACGCGACGGACGATTAGGATATCCGACCCAAGACTTCGTCTTGGGTCGGGGGAGAACGCGAGGGCGTCGCGTTTGTGGCACGCCCGATCGGCATGTCGCGGCCGGCGAAGCCGGCGCGACAGCGCAGGTACGCGCCCCGAGGGCTGACGCGCGTTGGTGGGTCGCGCCCTCCGGGGGAAGCTGCTAGACGACGGCATGCCTCGGTCCGCGCCTGCCGCCGAAACGTCGACCATTGCGCAGGAGGAGGTGGACGCGAGGGGGCTTCGGGTCGCGTTCTCGCCGCATCTCTTCCGCGGGATGATGGTGAGCATGGCGGCGGCGGCGATCGCGATCCACCGCGCGACGGGGAGCCGGCAGCTCGCGTGGTCGTTCGCGAAGGGACGCGCGCGTGATCTCGAGTGGATGCTCGGCGTGCGCACGACCATGCACGGGCTCGAGCACGTGGAGCACGGCGGGCCGTTCATCTACGCACCGAACCACCAGAGCCATCTCGACATCCTGGCGCTCCTGGGACACCTCCCCGGCGCGACGCGCTTCGCGGCCAAGCGCGAGCTCTGGCGCCACGCGATCGTGGGCGGCGTGCTCGACACGCTCGGCATGATCCCCATCGATCGCGACGCGAGCGAGCAGTCGATCCAGATCCTGAATCGCGCGGCGCACGAGGACGCCTCGTCGATCGTGATCTTCCCCGAGGGGACGCGCAGCCGCGACGGCCGCCTGCGCGACTTCAAGAAAGGCGCGTTCGTGCTCGCGGTCGCGACCGGGCTACCGATCGTGCCCGTGTGCTGCCGCGGCACGCGGCGGCTCATGCCGCGCGGGAGCCAGCTCACCGTCGTGCCGGGCGACGTCGACATCTTCATCGAGCCGCCGATTCCGACGACGGGGCTCGGCTACGACGATCGCGACGCGCTCGCCGCGCGCGTGCGCGACGCGATCATGCGCAATCACACGGGGTGGTGATGGCGACCATGCGTGCAGCGTTCGCCCGCGGGCCGGGCAAGCTCGTCGTCGAGGAGACCGAGCGGCCGACGCCCGGCGCCGGCGACGTGATCCTCAGGATCGGCGCCTGCGGGATCTGCGGCTCGGATCTCCACTGGTACCACGATCAGATGATGATCCCGCAGGTGTGTCCGGGCCACGAGATCGCCGGCACGGTCGCGATGGCGGGCTCGGGCGTCACGTCCCTCAAGGAAGGCGACCGCGTCTCGGTCGAGGGCATCGCGTCGTGCGGCGAGTGCCGCCACTGCATCACCGGCAACTACCACTTCTGCACGCGCATCGGGATCGTCGGCATGACGATTCCGGGTGGCTACGCGGAGTATCTGAAGATCCCGGCGCGGCACTGCTTCGCCGTCGTCGACATGGACTTCGCGACGGCGGCGCTCTCCGAGCCGCTCGGCGTCGCGGTGCACGGCGTCCGCATCTCGGGGCTCGAGATCGGGCAGCGCGTGCTCGTGCTCGGCGCGGGGACGATCGGTCTCATGGCGATCGTCGCGGCCCGCGCCGGCGGCGCCGGCGAGATCCTGGTGACCGCGCGGCGCCCGCAGCAGAAGAAGGCCGCGCTCGCGCTCGGCGCCGATCGCGTCTTCGACGACACGGACGAGGGTGCCCTCATGGCGTTCGCAGCCGACAACCCGGTCGACCTCGTCGTCGAGTCGGTCGGCGGCAGCGCGACCACGCTCGACACGGCCGTCGCGACGTGTCGGCCGGGCGGCTCGATCTGTCTTCTCGGCGTCTACACCAAGGCGGTGGCCTTCCCGGCCATCTTCACGGTGATCAAGGAGCTCACGATCAAGGGCTCGTTCGTTTACAACCGCACCGCGAGCCGCGCCGACTTCGACGTCGTCGTGGATCTCCTGCGGCGGCACGGCGATCGTCTCGGCTCGACCATGGTGACGCATCGCTACCCGCTCGCGAAGGTCGACGAGGCGTTCAAGACCGCCGCCGACAAGACGAGCGGCTCGATCAAGGTCTCGATCACCGGGAGTTGAGGTCCGCGTGCCGCATCGGGTCGTCGTCTGGGGAACGGGCAACGTCGGCAAACCGGCGATCCGCGCCGTCGTCGCGAATCGCAGGCTCGAGCTGGTCGGCGTGATCGTGTCGAACCCGGCGAAGGTCGGGAAGGACGCGGGCGAGCTCGCGGGGATCGCGCCGGTCGGCGTCGCGGCGACGGACGACGCGGACGCGGCGCTCGCACTCCGTCCCGACGCCATCGTGTACACCGCGAGCGGCGACTTCCGTCCGGCCGAAGCCATCGACGACGTGGTGCGGTGCCTCGCGTCGGGCGCCAACGTCGTGTCGACGGCCATCTACGGGCTCCTCCATCCGCCGTCGGCGCCGGAGGATCTGCGCGATCGCGTGCTCGCGGCGTGCCGTGAAGGTCGGACGTCGGTCTTCGTGTCCGGCATCGATCCCGGCTGGGCCGTCGACCTCCTCCCGCTCGTGATGTCGGGCGTCGCGGGCCGAATCGACGCCATCCGCGCCCGCGAGATCTTCAACTACGCGACGTACGACCAGCCCGACGCCGTCCGCAATCTCATCGGTTTCGGCCGCTCGCTCGACGAGACGCCGCCGATGCTGATGCCGTTCGCCCTCGACATGGTGTGGGGCGCGATGATCCGCGTTCTCGCCGACGGCCTGGGTCTCGTGCTCGACGAGATCCGCCACGTGGTCGAACGCCGGCCGCTCGAGAAGACCGTCGACGTCCCCGGCATGGGCATCTTCGAGCAGGGCACGCAGGGCGCGTTCCGCTTCGAGGTGCAGGGCATCGTCGGCGGACGGCCGCTCCTCGTCGTCGAGCACGTGACGCGCATCGTGGACGACATCGCGCCCGACTGGCCACGCTCGCCCGACGGGCGGCGCGGCAGCTACGGCGTCGTCGTCGAAGGCGATCCGAGGTTCGAGGCGACGATCACACTCGAGGCGGAGAGCGGAAGCCCCGCGGATGCGGGGAACGCGACGGCGGCGGGGCGGGTCGTGCACGCGATCCCGGCGGTGTGCGCGGCGGCGCCGGCGATCCTGGGGCCGCTGGATCTGCCGATCGTCACGGGGCGGGGGCTCGTGGGGGCGAGCCGCCGGTAGTCGCGCGGGGTATGTAGGAGCAAACATGACCCGCGGCTCGATCCTGGTTCTCAACGCGGGCTCGTCGAGTCTGAAGTTCGCGCTCTTCGACGCCGATGGCCGCGACGTGCTGGCGCCGCCGCGCGCTCACGGCGAAGTCGAGGGCCTCGGAACGCAGCCGCGTCTCACCGTGGACCGCGCCGGCGGCGGTGGGATCGCTCGCGATCTCACCGCGAGCGAAGCGCGTACGCCCGAGGATGCGATCGGCCTCGTGGTCGGCTGGCTTCGTGAGCACCGCGGCGATGATGCCCTCGCTGCGGTCGGACATCGCGTCGTCCACGGCGGGACCGTCTTCACGCGGCCGACGCTGGTCGACGATGACGTCTACCGGCAGATCGAGGCCCTCGTGCCGCTGGCGCCCCTGCACCAGCCGCAGAACCTGGCCGCGATCCGGGCAGTGCGAGCCTGGCGGCGAGATCTGCCGCAGGTCGCGTGTTTCGACACCGCTTTCCATCGGGATCATCCCCTGCTGGCCGATCTGTACGCGCTCCCGTGGGAGTACTACGAGGCGGGCGTGCGCCGGTACGGCTTCCACGGTCTGTCCTACGAGTACGTGGCATCGATTCTGCCGCAGATCGCGCCCGACCTCGCGGCGGGGCGGACGATCGTCGC
>DATJZY010000115.1 GCA_035577985.1 Candidatus Eisenbacteria bacterium | reverse complement strand
CCAGACCTGCTCCCATCGGGCGTGTGGCCGGCGCGCGCATGTAGCTCGTGCGGAGAGCCCGGTGCTTGTCTCGCAGATGGTCGGGGATCAGCAGCTCGACGGGTTGTTCGAGCAGCTCCTTCACGGGGTAGCCGAAAGTCTTCTCCGCCTGGGTGTTGGCAAACACGATCCGTCCGTCCGTATCGACGCCGAGGATCGGATCAGGTGCTGCGTTGAGCACGCCCCGGAGCGGGACGTCCACCCGCTGGCGATCGACGTCCATCAGGAGCCGAGCGCAGACGTCCACGAGATGGAGTTCGGGCTCGGTCGGCCGATGCGGCGTACGGAAGTGGGTGGACAGCACGCCGAACACCGTCCCGCTGCGATCGATCAGCGGCGTCGATTGCACCGCCCGCACACCCGCAGCGCGCATCACTGCCCGTAGCTGGGGCTCGCGGAAGACAGGGTCGATCTCGATGTCCTCGACGACCACCCGCATGCGCTCGCTCATCGCGGTGCCGCAGGCTGCCTGGCCGACGTGGGTCGCAGCAAAGTAGTCGAGAAAGTCGGCCTGGAACCCCTTCTGCGCCACGATCTCCAGCGTGCCGCTGAGCGGGTTGATCAGCTGAACATTCCCGAAATCGGCGCGCGTTGCGCTGATCGCTACGTCGAGTGTGTCGGCGAGGAGGGCTCGCCCTTCGGGTGAACGCAAGAGATTGCCTCCTAGACCCCTTTCAGGGGGAAGCCCTGTTGTCTGATAGGGCAGGGCCGGAGTGCGGGTCAAGGGGCCGACTAAGAAAAGCGCCCGGTTGTCTCGAAGAGGATTCGGTCATTTTGACCGCGATCGGGACGGATTCGGACAGCGACGCCGCGCGTTAGGTCGCATCCCTGCAGTTCACTCCGAACCGCCGCTCGGAGCCCGATCCACAACTATTGCCAATACCTCCCCTCCCTTCGCACCGACAAGGGTCAGCTCGCGACGCCGGCGAGGAATCCCAGCACTTCGCGATTGAACGCGTCCGGCATCTCGAAGTTGAAGCCGTGCGTGCCACCAGGCAGGCGCACGAGCTTCGCGCCCGGGATGCGCTGTGCGAGCACGTCCGAGTTCGCGGGCGAGATGAGCCGGTCCGCATCGCCCGTCAACACCAGCGTCGGCGCCGCGATTCCGGTCAGCCGGTCGGTCGCTTTGTGCGTCATGATCGCCTGCATCTGGCCCATGATCGCCTCGATGCTGAAGCCGTACTGCAGCGCTCCCGAGAAGAGCTGGATCAGCTTCGGCAGCTCGTTCTGGATGAACGCCGGGGAGAACACGAGCGGCAGCATGTTCTGGAAGAAGAGCATCGGGTTCATGGCGGTAAAGTCGATCTTCATCTCGCCGCCTTCCGTGATGGTGCCACCCATCCGCGTGAAGAGGACCTTACGCTGCTCCTCGGTCGCAACGTCGGGCTCGGGGAAGGTGGCCGCCAACACGAGCCGGCGCACGCGGTGCGGATGTCGTAGCACCAGCTCCTGCGCGATCATCCCGCCCATCGAGAGACCGAGCACGTGGGTGCGGTCGATGTCGAGGTGATCGAGCAGCGCAGCCGCGTCGTCCGCCATCTCGTGGATCGTGTACGCCCCCGACGGTTTCGCGCTCCGCCCGACGCCGCGGTTGTCGAACACGATCGTCCGGTAGCACTCCGCGAAGGCTGGCACCTGGAGTAGCCACCCGTTCGAGTCGGTGGCGAAGCCCATGATGCACAGCAGCGGATCCCCGCTGCCGTGCTCCTCGTAGTACAGCTCGATGTCGCGAACCTTCGCAGTAGGCATGCCACAAGGGCTACCAGACCGTGTGGGGCGCGCGCCAGCAGGCCGACCGGCGACACGGGTCAGCCCCGGCGCGCGAGCAGGCGATCGTCAGGTGGCGCGACACTGATGATCGGCGTCATCGTGTGGCTTGAGCTGCTCGACGGGAAGCCCGAGGAATCGAAGATTACACGTCGCGCGTGCCGTAGACCCGCAGTCCTCGGATATTCCCAGAGCACCCATCGCACCGCCAGGAACGACGAGGCCCCGAGGAGCGTCGCATTGATCGCGAGCGTCGGGTTGTCGCTGAGCGCGAAGACCGGCGCGAAGTACGGGAGGGCACCGAACGACGCCGCGGAATAGAGCAGCGCGTGATGCGCGGGATGGTAGATGTTGGCGTCGAGCAGCGTGGCCGGCGCGGTGGCGAGCGCGTGCGACTGCCAGGCGAGCGCCCTCGCGGCGAGCAGGCTGTCGAAGTGACACGCGATCCACGTGTCCGGAAGGTGCGTCGCCAACGAGGACGCGAGCGGCCACGTGAGCCACGCGACGACGGCCCCGTAGCCGGCCGTCGTCGCCACAACCTGGACGAGCCATCGTGCCCGGCCGGTCGACGGCGACCTGATGGCGAGGGGACCCGGGACGCGAGCGGGACGATCACGACCGCTGGGCGCCGCGAGCATTGCCGTGTGTACTCCGTCGTCGCGATGCGTGTCACCCGTGGCGGCGTTGGCGAGCGCCCGCCGGCCGGGGCCGGGTCCACGGATGCGTCCCGGGCTGCGCTTTCCCGCCGCGTCGCGATCGCACGCCCGCTCGGCAGCGGCGTGCCTCAACCGGCCTGGTGAGCGAAGAAGGTCGCGTCGAGCGTGCCCCAGTCGACCTGCGGCGCGCCCTGCGCGGCAGGTCCCCCCGCTTCGCGCAGGCGCGCGATTTCCGCGTGGTACCACTCGATGACCGGCTTTCCGATACGGAGCGCGGGAAGATCGCTCTCGAGGTTCACCGGCTCGAGGACCGCCACCCAGCCGGCGTCGTAGGGACTGCGCGCGAGCCAATCGGGACTGGCGCGCAGGCCTGCGTTCACACGGACCACGCGACCGGAAACCGGCGCGAGGAAGCGCGCCGCCGTGCCGCCGCGGTGGACGGTGAAGAAGGGCTCGCCGCGTCGAATCATCCCTCCCTCCGCCGGCAGCTCGACGCGCTCGATCGTCCCGAGCACCTTGCGCGCGAAGTCGTCGAGCCCGATCCGCACCTCGCCCGTGGGCTCGATGCGTGCCCAGGCGTGCCCGTCCGAGAGGAAGGCTCCGCCCGGGACGCAGAACTCGCCGGGTCGCACGGCGTCGGCAACCCCCTGTGCCACGACGCGGACCTCGGGAAGGCGCTGCGACTGCAGACGCGCCTCGCGCTTGATGAGGAGGCGCCCCGCGAAGGCCACGAGCTCGTCGGCCGTGAATGGCTTCTGCACGTAGTCGACCGCCCCGTGCTGCATCGTCTCGACGGCCGATTCGATCGTCGCGTAGCCGGTGATCACCGCCACGTCGACGTCGGGACGGAGATGCTTCACGCCCTTCACCACGTCGACGCCGCTCATGCCGGGCATCTTCAAGTCGGTGAAGACGAAGTCGTAGTCCCGCCGCTGCACGAGGCCGAGCGCTTCGGGTCCACTCTCGACCGTATCGACGCTGAAGCCGTCGAGGACGAGGACCTTGCGGAAGACGTCGAGGATCACGGGCTCGTCGTCGACGGCGAGGATGCGGGCCTTCGGCTCGGGAACCTCGACCCGCTTGAGGCTCGGCGCCTCGTGCGTGAAGTCGAGTCGCAGCGAGGTGGCGAGCGCCGCCTCGCGCGCCCGGCGCGTGCGCGCCGCGTCGAGGCGGCGCGCCACCATGCGGACGAGCGCGTCGAGGGCGACGAACCCGACGAACATCACCATCACGAGCAGGACCGTCATGCGCGTCTCTCCCCTCTGACGTCGGTGCTGGTGAGCGCGCGGCGCACCATGTCCACGAGCTCCTTCGCCTCGAAAGGCTTGGCCAGGAAATCGGCGGCGCCCGCCTCTGCGGCCCGTGCGGCGTGATCCGGTGTCGCGTAGCCGGTGATGACGACCACGGGGAGCCCGGGACGCCGCTGCCTGATGTCCTGGAGCACATCCATGCCCGATCGGTCGGGCAGCATGAGATCGCAGAGGACGAGGCGGCAGGTCGCGAGCGCCGGATGGGCGAGGCCTGCGGCGCCGTCTCCCGCCGTCGCGACCCCGAGCCCGTTCGCGCCGAGCACGCGGCGCACGGCGTCGCGCACGACCGGCTCGTCGTCGATCACGAGGACGTCGTCGCCGGTCATGCCGCCACTCGCTTCTGGTCCGACGCGGCGACGGGGAGGCGGACGGTGACCCGGGTCCCTTTGCCCTCCTCGCTCTCGACGTCGATCGTCCCGCCGTGGCCTTCGACGATGCCCCAGGTGATCGCGAGGCCGAGGCCGGTACCCCGCACGCCCTTCGTCGTGAAGAACGGCTCGAAGAGCTTCGCGAGCGCGTCGCGAGGAATGCCGCGGCCGTCGTCTTCCACGGCGAGCTCGGCGATGGGCGCCGCGCCACGCCGCTCGCGCGCCTCCCACCACGTGTAGTGGCAGCCCGTCCGGGTGCACAAGTGTATGGGCTCGTCCGCGACGCCGCGGACGGCGAACGTCGGCGCCCCGCAGTCCGGACAGGGATGGTCCGGACAGGCGAGCGAGGCGCGACAGCGCGGACAGGCGACGAGCGCCACCACGCCCTCCGGGCAGGGCTCGGCGGAGAGGTGGTTGAAGCGCCCGTAGACCGGGTCGAGGCAGACGGTCCACTCGCGGTCGCCGTGCGTCCACACGACGCGAATCCGGGGCGACCCGCCGACGCGCGAGGTCGCATCGAGGAGGTCGCACCCGGCCGGGCAGACGGCACGCCGAATGAGCTCGTGCCCGCGTGGCGGCAGCTCGGAGCGACGGCTCGCGAGCCGGATCGTCCCGCCGCGCTCCCCGATCGCGTCGGTCGCGTTCAAGAGGAGGTTCACGAGCACCTGCTGCATCTGGTTCGCGTCGGCGTCGACCGCGGGAAGGTCGGCGGCCAGGTCGAGCGCCAGCGACACGTGCCGGAGCTGGAGCTGATTCATGACGACGGCCACCGCACGGCGCGCGACGTCGTTCAGGTCGGTCGGCTGACGGCGCGGCGGCGTCTGGCGCGCGAAATCGAGGAGGCCGCGGACGATCTCGCGACAGCGCTTCGTCTCGCGCACGACGACCTCGAGGTCCGCGCGCATCTCCGGATTGAGGCCGGGGCGCTCGGCGAGCAGCGACGCGTACGAGAGCACGCCGGTGAGCGGGTTGTTGATCTCGTGCGCGACGCCGGCCGCGAGACGCCCGACCGATGCCAGCTTGTCGGCCTGCGCGAGCTGGCGCTGGTCGTCCGAGAGCCGCGCCGTCATCGCGTTGAACGCGCTCGCGAGCTCGCCGAGCTCGTGCCGACCCGTGACCGCGATCGTCGTCGTGAGATCGCCGGCGGCCACGCGACGCGTGCCCGCGGCGAGCGCCTCCACCGGCCGCACGATGAGCCGGCGGCTGAGCACCCAGAGGAGGAGGCCCGTCACGGCGATGGTGACGACGGCGAGCGCCGCGATGCGACGCCGGCTCGCCGCGATCTGCTGGTCGACGTCGTCGAGCCGCATGGTGACGTCGAGCACGCCGAGGACGGTCTCGTCCGGCGGGTGGGCGTGGCAGGCGGCGGCCGAGCACGACGGTTGGTTCTGGATCGGATTCGCGATGCCGAGGAGGCGGCGCGCGCCGACCGTGAAGATCCGCGTGCGCTCGTCGAGCGGCGGCTGGCCCTGGTCACAGCCGACGCAGGCCTCGCTGCCGGGCTCCGGCAGCCGACCGACCTCCGCCGCGTCGGACGAGAACACGATCCGCCCTTCCTTGTTGAAGAGACGCACGCGGTCGATCCGCTCGTCGCGTCCGATCGCCTCGATCTGTCGCAGCACGCGCTCGCGACGGTTCTCGAGCATGTAGTCCTCGGTGCTACGCTTGACGGTCTCGCTCAAGAGGTCGGCGCTGCGGGTGAGCTGGGCGATCATCTCCCGGCGGTGGGAGCGCAGCGTGAGCATGGCGAGGACGGTGATCGCGACCGCGATCACCACGCCGACCACCGCGACGAACTGAATTCCGATGCGGGTGCGCACGCGTCACCGGTCCGCGGGGTGTGTGGCCTCCGGAAACACGGGCAGGTAGCGCACGGCGAGCGCGAAGAGCGCGAAGCCGAGCGCCACGAGCCCGAGCGAGACCACGAGCTCCATCCACGACGGCACGTAGCGGACGCCGGCAGCGCCTTCCATGCCGGTCACGCTCACGTTCAAGCGGTTCATCACGAACCCCGCCACCGCGAAGAGCGCCGCTACCGTGAGACCCGTCGGGTGCGTGCGAATGCGCTCGACGAGGAGGAGCCCGACGGGGACCACGACGCCGACGCCGAACTCGAGGAGGAACATGATGCCTTCGTAGCCGGGCTGCCGGAGCGCGGCCAAGGCCCCGTTCTGCGCGAGGACGATGATGCGCAGCATGCCGTAGACGCCGAGGGCGACGACCATGCCGCGGGCGAGCGGCTCCAAGAGGTCCATCTCCAGGCGTCGCTCGAACGCGCGCTCGCTCAAGTGCGACTCGAGGATGGTCATGCCGATCCCCGCGCCGACCGCCGAGATGAGGAAGAGGAGCGGCAGGAGCGGGGTGTACCAGAGCGGGTGCAGCTTCGCGGGCACGATCAGGTAGAGCGACCCGAGCGAGGACTGATGGAGCGTCGAGAGGATGACGCCGCCGATCACGAGCGGCGTCGCGATCGCGTGCATCACGCGCCGGGGACGATCGAGGCGGAGTCGCTCGAGGACGACGGGCGAGAACTCGAGCGCCAGGACCGCGGTGTAGAGCATCACGCACCACGCCACCTCGAACATGACCGAGTGTGGATTCCAGAAGACGAGCGCGTGCCAGATGCGCCAGGGCTGCCCGAGGTCGAAGAGGAGCCCGACGATGACGAGGAGGTAGCCCAGGAAGCCCGTGAGGACCGTCGGCCGCACGATCGGCTCGAAGCGATGCAGGTTGAAGACGTGCACGATGGCGGTGAGCGTGAAGGCGCCCGCCGCGAGGCCGACGCCGCAGAGGACGTCGAAGCCGATCCAGAGTCCCCACGGGAACCGGTCGCTCAGGTTGGTCACGGCGCCGAGCCCGCGCGTGAACCGGAGCACGGTGACCGCGGCGAAGGCCACGAGGACGAGCGCGCCGAAGATCTCCCAGAAGCCCATCCGTGAGCCGGGTCGCTCGGTGGCGGTCGCGACGTTCATCGGGGCTTCTCGCGCTCGGCCGCTTCGAAGGCGCGGACCTCGTCGCGGCGCTTCGTGATCCAGTGCACGCCGAAGAGACAGGCGCCCCACACGACGACGAACGACGGAATCTTCGAGAGCACCCGCCAGGTGAGGAGCGGCAGCGGCTGCTTCGGCAGGTTCGTCTTCATGCCGAGCGATTCGAACGGCACGCCGGAGAGCATGAGGACGGACGTGCCGCCCGCCTCCGTGAGACCGTAGACGTGGTCGACGTAGACGTCGGGTGCGGCCGCGATGCGCGCGTGCGCTTCGCGCACGAGCGCGTCGCGCTCGCCGAAGAGCGTCGCCCCGGTCGGACAGACCGATGCGCACGCCGTGGGGAGTCCCTTCGCGACCCGGCCCGCACACAGGATGCACTTGCCCACGACGGGGATCGCCCGGTCCCACTGATACTTGGGGACCCCGAACGGACACGCCATGATGCAGTAGCGGCAGCCGATGCACCGCGTCCCGTCGTAGACGACCGGCCCTGCCGGCGTCTTCTCGAGCGCGCCGACCGGGCACACCGACACGCACGTCGGGTCGAGGCAGTGCATGCAGAGCCGTCGCATCTTCGCCCCGGCGACGTCGTCGACGACGGTCCACGTGTAGGCCGTCGTGCGCTCCTCGATCGGCAGCGGGAGGTCGTTGGCCTCCTTGCAGCCCGCCGTGCAGGCCCCGCAGCCGGTGCAGCGCGTCGAATCGTAGAGGAGGCCGACGGTCCTCACGAGCCGCCTCCGTGGCAATGGTCGCAATCGTCCTTCACGCTGCGCGCGGTCTTCCCGTCGTGGCAGATGCCGCATTGCCGGCCGGCGTCCATCTCCGCGTGCGTGAAGCCGCCCGTCGGCCGCAGCATCCGGAAGGGAGCGGGATGACAGGCGACGCACCGGCCGTCGCTGAACGCGACGTGCGTCTCGTGGCTGAAGACGACCGGACCGGGCGACCCCTCGGCCCCGGCGAACGTGCGGTCCGCCGGCAACTGCACGGTGGGTTTGCCATCGGCGGCCGAGGCGAGCGCCCGGCCGAGCGCCATCGCCAGCATGACGAGGACCACGATCCCCGCGTCTCGTCTGGCGATCGTGTTCATCGCATCCCTGGGAGCAATGGGCGTGCCCGCGACCCGCTCTGGGCGTCCGTGGCAATAGCCTGATTTTTCCTCGTCGTCCGTCGCGATTCGGCCGCGGGATTCTCGCTCTCGGCGCCGTCGATTCCCACGCGCGGGATTGAGTCCCCCGCGACCGGACGGGTCCAGCCGTCGCATCGAGGTGGCTGGACGCCGGCGTCGCCGGATGTCCACTTTCCTCGACGGATCGGCGCCGCCGAGCCTCGCGCGCGCTCGCCGTTCGGCCGGCACGGCCGCTGCATGCGTCGCCATGACGGCCAGCTTGTTACCGCTCGGGATGCTCGGCGCGATCGAGTCCGCAGGCACCGTGACGTTCGGCCTGTGGCTCCCGTGGGTGTCGGCGCAACACGGCAACAGGGTCATCGTCAAGGTGATCCACGAGCAGGACCAGCTCCTGCAGGCCATCGCACCGCGCGAGTTCCCGATGTCGCACGCGGACCGGTCACCGTACGGCGACTTCTGGTCGGTGAGCGTGCCGATCGCGGGCGCACCGCCGTCGCCTGGGTCGGCGTGGGGCACGCCGGGTCGCTACGTGTACCGCTACCAGATCGAGAACCCGACCGTCGGCCGTCTCGACTGGATCGTCGACCCGTTCGCGCGCGAGTTCGGTGCCGGCAAGCTGTCCGCGTTCACGCTCGGCTATCAACCATACGCGTGGAGCGCGGGCGAGGCCGCGTGGCGGACGCCCGCGTTGCGCGACCTCGTCGTGTACGAGCTCAACGTCGCCGAGCTCGCCGGCGACCTCGACCGGACGAGCCGGATGATGGCCTACCTCGCAGACCTCGGGGTGAACGCGGTCGAGATCATGCCGCTCTCGAACGTCGGCAGCTCGGTCGACTGGGGCTATCTACCGATCGGCTACTTCGGCGTGGACGAGCGGTTCGGAAAGCGCTCGGACTTCCAGCAGCTCGTCGACGTCGCCCACCAGCACGGCATCGCCGTCGTCGTCGACGCCGTCTACGGGCACGCCGGCACGGACTTCGGCTACTATGACGCCTACGCCCGGCTCCGCTACGACGAGAACCCGTTCATGGGGCCGTTCGCGAAGGACTACTTCTCGAGCGTCGGCAAGAGCACCGACTTCCGGCGCGCGCTCACGCGTGACTACTTCTTCAGCGTGAACCACCACTGGCTCGAGGTCTACCACGTCGACGGCTTCCGGTACGACTGCGTGCCGAACTACTGGGACGGTCCCGTCGGCGTCGGATACGCGAGCCTCGTCTACGACACCTACCAACTCGTTCGCACGCGCCTCGCCCAGGGTGCGCCGTACTGGAGCCGCTTCGACGGCGGTCCGGGCTCGGCGATCCGTCTCGTGCAGTGCGCGGAGCAGCTCGAAGGGCCCGAGGAGGTGCTCGCCACGACGTACTCGAACGCCACCTGGCAGAACCGGACGTTCGACGCGGCGAAGGCGGTCGCACGCGGGGACCGGGGACGCCTCGCCGACCTCGGGCTCTCGCTCGGGCTCTACGGCTATCCCGACCAGACGACGACGAACGGCGACGTCGTGCCGAAGGCCGCGCTGCAGTACCTCGAGAATCACGACCACGAGCGGTTCGTCTGCAACTTCGGCCTGACGAACCCGGACGACGCGGGCAACACGCTCTTCCTCGAGGGCGATCGCACGCGCTGGTACATGCTCCAGCCGTATCTGATCGCGCTCGCGATGAGCAAAGGCGTGCCGATGCTGTGGCAGGGGGAGGAGCTCGGCGAGAACTACTTCCTTCCCGACTTCGGCGCGGGGCGCGTGTCGCTGCTCCGGCCGCTGCGGTGGGACTACTTCTACGACGAGCCCGGCCGCCACCTGGTGACGCTCGTCCGGGCGCTGCTGCGCATCCGCCGGCAACGGGCGCACGTCCGCGACGGCGACTACTTCTTCTTCAGCGACTGGGATCGCTACCTCGCGCGGGGCCTGCTCGTGTTCGCGCGCTTCAAAGGCGCGCGCTACACGCTCGTCGCGACGAACACGAGCGGCGACGACGTCAGGGTGCCGTTCTGGTTCCCGGTCGGCGGCACCTACGTCGAGGAACTCCACGGGGGCGCGCTCGACCTCCACGGGGTCGGCGCGTGGCAAGAGACGACGCTCGCCGTTCCATCCCACTACGGCCGAATCTGGACGACGGTCTAGGTACGCGTCGTCGGCGACGGGTCCCCCGACGCTCGTCGCGCGACCGCCGTGCGCTCAGCAGCGCCGGCGCCGCGGCGGGCCGAGCAGCGCGCCCATGATGCCGCGTGTGATCGCCCCGGCGACGGTCACGGCGACCGTCTTCGTGACGTGCGAGGCGAGCACGCGCTCGAGGGTGGATGGCTCCTCCCGCGCCGGGGCGCGTCCGGCCGGCGTCGGGGCGTCGTCCGGCGCGCGTGCGGCGAGCTTCTCCTCGACGTCGTAGAAGGGCGTCTTCGGGAAGGTGCGCGCCGCCGCTTTGAGCGCCGTCGCGTCGTCGGCGGTGAACGCGCGCAGCGCGTCGCAAGCGGGAGGGCGAGCGTCTGACATTGAGGTGCTCCGTCAATCGTTTCAGGCTTGTCCTGACTATCGGCTCACCCTCCCGCCCCCCGCAGCGAGCCGTCCAGGCGGAGCGCGCTCCGCCGCTTCTCGGCCACGAAGCCCCGCTCCACGATCCAGGCGATCGTGCGCCGCACGACTTCCCGCGCCGGGAGCCACGTGTAGCCGAGCTCCCGCTCGGCCTTCGCGCTCGAGAAATAGGCATACTTCCCGGCGAACTCGTCGACCTGGCTGCGATCGATCATCGGGCGGGCCCCGGTGGCCCTGCTCACGAGCTCGAGCATCGTGGCGAGCGCCCGCACCGCCGGCACGGGCAGCTTCACGGACGGCGCCTTCAGCCCGGTCAGCTCGGCCATGAGATCGAAAAGCTGCTTCACCGTCACGTTCTCCCCAGCCAGGATGTACTTCTCGCCACTGCGTCCCTTCTCCATCGCCAGGATTGCTCCCCGGGCCACGTCGTCGACGTCGACCACGCTGAAGCCGCCGTCGAAGTACGCCGGAGCGCCCTGGTTCACGAACTGGACGACCTGCGCCACCGACTCGCTCGGCTTCCAGAAGCCCGGTCCCAGTATCAGGCCGGGATGGATCGACGTGGTGGGCATTCCGGTCCGGGACGCGATGGCCAACGCCTCGCGCTCGGCAGCGATCTTGCCGCGCAGATAGTGCGTGTGCGGCTCGGTGTTCGCCCGCGTCTCGTCGAAGAGAGCGTCGGGCGATCCGGCGTGCCCGATGGTGCCCGACGAACTCGTGTAGACCACCTTCTCGACGCCCGCCCGCGCCGCCGCTTCCATCACGTGGCGCGTCCCTTCGACACTCGGCCGGATGATGTCCCGCTCCGGATCGCGCGACCACATGAGGAAGCCCGCGGCCGTGTGGTACACGCGGCCAGAGCCTTCGACGGCGGCTGCCGTCGACGCCGAGTCCATGATGTCGCCCCGCACGATCTCCAGCGCGAGGCCGGCCAGCGGCGCCGTATCGGCGCTAGCCCTGATCATGGCGCGGACCGGCTCGCCGCGGGCGATCAGCTGCCGGCAGAGGTTGTTGCCGAGGTGCCCGTTGGCCCCCGTGACGAGCGATGGTTTCATGTCGACCTCCTTTCACCAATCCGCCGTCTTCGTCCACACGCGCCCGGAGACAGAAGTCGCGCGCTGTGACGTCGCTTCGCAGCGACGCTCGGCCGCTTCGCCCACGGTCTCTACCTGTCCGATCTCCATCTCACCGACGACGTCGACGGGATGTGGATCGCGGAGGTGTTTCGCCTGGGCTTCCAGCTCTTCGGGCGCGGCCCGACCCACTACCACTTCGGGTCGGCCGAGGACGCGGTCCCGGCGCTCCGCGCTGCGGGCTTCCGCCATGCCGCCTCTACCGGCCAGCGACGTCACGGTTCCCGATCTGCCGGGTCGCGACGAGGCGCATGTCATTCGTGTCCTCGCCGCCGTCCCCGACGCTCATGCCGGGAAGTCGTGGAGCAGGACATCCTTCGCGCGCCGGCAGATCTCGCGGCCGTAGGCCGTCCACAACCCCTGGCCCCAGTAGCGATAGCAGCTGGTCTGGGAGCACAGGAGGTGGAACAAGGCGTTGCGGTAGCGCTGCTCGGTCGGCGAGACGCCAGGCTCGAGAACCCGTTCGTAGAACAGCCGGCTGACCTCCTCCATCGACCCGAGGACGTTCTCGTAGCCGCGCACCCACGAAAGGTTGTTCGTCCAACTGCCGCCCTCCACATGGAAGCGGTGGTCCTCCCGCTCGAGCTCCGCAATGACCTGCTGCAGCCGCTCCGGCCCCTGGCCGGGTTCGAAACGGTCCCAGATGCGCTTCTGGAAGAGAGGCTGCACCACCGGCAGCTCGTGCTCGCGGATCCCGAGGCTGAAGAGGTACTCCAGGTATTCGGTGACGTTGACCAGCGGCGTCTCGGAGCCGCTCGCCTCGCGCACGACCTCCATGAACTTCGGAGGGAACTCGTTCATCATCACGCCGCCGTTCTCGCCGTCGGCGATCTGGCTCACGAGCGGCGGCACCCGATGGCCGGCGAGATCCCAGCGCTGTAGCCCTTTGGCCTCGTAGTAGGGCTGCATCTGGGCCACGAGCTTCGTGTCGCTGCCTTGCGTCTTGATGACGGCGACGATGCTGGCCGTCGCCCCCTCCGCGTTGCGGCACAGGAGCCGGTGCGGCAGGTGCTTACGCTCCGGGCCCGAGCCGTTGTGGGGTTGCTCGACGGTGTGCTCCTGGACGAAGACCCATTCGTAGCCGCAATCTCGCAGCGTCTTCACGAATTCGTAGGCGAGGTCCGGATGGTTCGGCAACGCCATCTCGGATGGTGAGAACCCGCGCACGCGCGCCAGCGCTTCCGTCCCGAAGATGGCGGCGAAATGGTGCTGCCAGGCGCGGACGTGCAGCCGGTAGTCCTGCACCGGGGTGGACGGCGCGACCGCATGGCCCCATGGCGCGCCCAGCCACTCCACGGCGCGCCTGTACTCGGGATTCTGCGCGAGCGGCCGCATCGCGTCGAACACGTCGTGCAGCCCCATCTGGCGCAGGCCGTACAGGAGTGTGCCGGAGTACTCCAGCATGACGCGCGGCTCCTTGCCCTCGTGGATGAGCTGCGGGATGAACTCCCCCATGCGCTTGTAACACCAGTGGAACACCGAGGCGTTGTGATTATCCCCGACGTCCGGGTGCGCCATCATGTCCTGCAGGTTGCCGATGATGCGCGCGGTGTGCAGATCGTCGCCGCCGGCGGGGATCAACGGCTGGTGCATGTGCAGCGCGATGGCGCACGCGCTCCGGCTGCGTCCGAAGTCGATGCGGCTGTCCGGCAGAAACGCCAGGCTCGACCGCTCGCGCACCACCGCATCGATCACCGCCTCGGCGCCGCAGAGGTTGGGCAGATCGCCGACGTCTTCCCGCAGCTCGTTCATCGCCACCTCACTTGTGCCGAATGTACTCGTAGATGTTCAGATAGTGCTGCGCCGGCTGGTTCCAGGAGAAATCGCAGCGCATGCCTGCCACCATGAGCCGGCGGAACTCCCCGGGATGGTCGAACCACAGACCGATGGCGCGCTGCAGCGCCGACTCGATGCCCGGATTGTCGGCCTGGTGGAAGACGTAGCCGTTGCGTTCCGCCGCCAGCCTATCCGAGTAGTCGCGGTCGAACACGGTGTCGGCGAGGCCCCCCACGGAGCGCACGATGGGTACGGCCCCGTAGCGCATGGCGATCATCTGCGTGAGCCCGCATGGCTCGAACATGCTGGGCACGATGACCATGTCGACACCCGCGTAGATCAGATGCGCCAGCTCCTCGTTGAAGGCGATCTCGAGGTGGCAATCCGGATTGTCGTTCAAGTGGTACTTCAGGTGCAGAAACGCGTCGTTGATGCCGCGCTCCGAGCTCGCCCCGAGGAGCACGAACTGGGCCCCGCGGGTGAGCGTGTAGGACAGCGCGTGGCGGATGAGGTGCACTCCCTTCTGCCAGTCGAGCCGGCCGACGTACGCCAGGACGGGCCGGCGCCCGCTCCGCAGCAGGAGGCGCGTGCGCAGGGCATCGGTGTTCTTCGCCTTCTCGTCGAGCGTGTCGACCGTGTAGTGGATCGGAATGAGCGGATCCTGCGCGGGGTTCCACATGTCGTAGTCGAGCCCGTTCAGCACGCCGCCGAACTTCTGCTGGTGCACGTACAGGGGATGGCCGAGTCCGTGCCCCTGCTCGGTAGACCGCACCTCCCAGGCGTGCTGCGGTGACACCGTGGTGACGAAGTTCGAGTAGAGGATGGCCCCCTTGGTGAAGTTGAGCGCCGTGGGATGAGAGTCGTCCCCGAGGCGGTCCCTCGCGTAGTAGTACTCCGGCCGCCCGAGCCCGCTCAGCCACAGGACGTCCGACCCGGCGACGCCCTGGTGCGCGAAGTTGTGGATGGTATGGCAGACGCGCTGGTGGTCCATGCCGTGCTGCCGGTAGATCTCGAACAGCAGCACCGGCACGAGGGCGGTCTGCCAATCGTGCGTGTGGATGACGTCGGGCCGCTTGCCGCTCTTGTAGAGGAACTCGAGCGCCGCCTTGCTGAAGAAGGCGAAGCGCAGATGATCGTCCGGACACCCGTAGTACATACCGCGACTGAAAAAGTTCTCGCCGCTGTGCGGCTCGATGAAGAAGCACTTGCGCCCATGGACGAAGCCAAACCACATCGTGCAGCGCACCTGGGAGTTGAACCACGGCACCCACAGGTCGTCGTACGTGACCTGCAGGCCCCAGATGTGGTCGTAGCGCATGCAGTCGTACTTCGGGAGGACGATCTCTACGGCATGGCCGCGGATCTCCAACTCGCGACTGAGACCATAGACCACATCGGCCAGGCCGCCGACCTTGGCAACGGGCGCACACTCGGAGGCGATCATCACGACAAACATCGGCGGGACCCTCGGGGGTGTGGCGAAGTGGGCTTGCCCAGATTTCGTGGACACCCAGGTTAGGCTGCTAGCTTCTCCTCGGGTTAGCGCTCGAAGGCAACGGGACCTGCGACCCACTGATCAAGTTGAGAGTCGCGAGACGACGGCGACAAGCGCCGACGGCGACCGAGAAGACGCGCCCGCGTCCTGGGAGCATGCGCCCGGCGGCGCTCATGAAGATGCTCCATCAAGAGGTCGAAGGGCTGCGGGAGAAGGCCGGGCCGTCTCGCGCTCCCGCCGGTCGTGACGCGAATGCCCATCTGATGATACGGGCCGGGCAGGCGATGCCAACGTGCCGTTCGTCGCGACCCCGGTACGGCGGTCCGAGAAGCCTCCTCGCACCGGCGCTCGCGTATGCTCTCGTCGCCTGCGGTGGTGGCGGCGGCGGGGTCCTCGTCGGAACCGTCGAGCGGACGCTGATCGAGCTCGACGCACCAATCGCGGAGACGCTGGTCGAAGTGGGTGTGCAGCGCGGCCAGGACGTACGCCGGGGCGACGTGCTGGCTCGCCTCGACCCCACGCTGGTCGAGGCGGACGTCGCGAATGCCGAGGCGACGCTCGCCGGAGCCCGCACCGGGCTCGTCACCGCCGAGAGCGACCTCACACGCCTCACGCGGCTACACGCCTCGCGCGTGGCCTCGGAACAGGACCTCGAGCGTGCTCGTCTGTCCCGCGACGAGGCGACCGCGCGTCTTCGCGAAGGCGAGGCGCGTCTCGTCGCGGCGCGCCATCGACTCGAGGACATGACCATCACGTCGCCCGTCGACGGCGTGGTGGACCAGATCCCGTTCGACCGCGGCGAACGCGTGCCGGCCGGCGGCGTCGTCGTGGTCGTGCTCGACGCGGCGGCGCCGTGGGTCCGCGTGTGGGTGTCCGAGTCCCTCGTGGCAACCGTGCGACCGGGCGCCCCCGCCGACGTGCGGGTCGACGGAATCGCGACGGCGCTGCATGGCCACGTGCTCGACGTCTCCCACGAGCCGGAGTTCACGCCCCACTTCGCGCTCACCGAGCGGGACCGCGTGCATCTGGTCTACGAGACACGCGTGGCGATCGACGACGCGCCGGCGGGGCTCCGGCCCGGGGTACCTGCCCAAGTCCAGCTCGCCCCGTCCGGGCGGAACGGCGCGTGAACGCCGACCCCGTCGTCGAGACCCGCGGTCTCACCCGGCGGTTCGGCCCGCTCGTGGCCGTCGACCACGTCGACCTGACTGTCCAGCGCGGCGAGATCTTCGGTTGCCTCGGGCCGAATGGCTCGGGGAAGTCGACCCTCATGCGGGTGCTGCTCGGCCTGCTCGCGCCCTCCGAGGGGTTCGCCCGCGTGCTCGGCTGCGAGGTGCCGCGCGACGTCGAGCGCCTCCGGCCGTCGGTCGGCTACATGACCCAGCGCTTCTCCCTGTACGAGGACCTCTCGGTGCGGGAGAACCTCGACTTCGCCGCTGCCGTCTTCGGGCTCGCCGGGGCCGAGCGGCGCGCGCGCGTGAGCGCGGCGCTCGCCGATTCGGGGCTCGACCGGTACACCGCGGCGCGCGCCGCAACGCTGTCGGGAGGCTGGAAGCAGCGTCTCGCCCTGGCCGCAGCGACGATCCACCGCCCGCAGCTCCTCGTCCTCGACGAGCCGACGGCCGGCGTCGACCCGCAGAGCCGGCGGGTCTTCTGGGAGAAGCTCTTCGAATACGTCGCCGGCGGCGCCACGATCCTCGTGTCCACGCACTACATGGACGAGGCCGTGCGCTGCCACCGACTGGCGCTGCTCCGCGACGGCCGTCGCGTCGCCGTCGGCAGCCCGCTCGCGCTGACACGCCCGCTGGCCGCCCGCGTGCTCGACGTGGAGACTGCGGTTCCCGAGCGCGCCGGGAACGTCCTTCGCGGCACACCGCTCGTCGCCAGCACGACGCGCCTGGGCGACCGCGTCCACGTGCTGCTCGCGCCGACGGCGCCGCCCCCGACGGAGGCGGCGTCGGAGATCGTGCGACTGCTCGGCGACGCAGGCCTCACCGGCGCACGTGCGGCGCCCAGCGAGCCGACGCTGGAGGACGTCTTCGTCGCCATCCTCCTCGGCGAGCGCATCGAACCCGACGCGGAGGAAGGCCGATGATCGCGTCGGCCCGGCGGATGCTCGCCATGGCGCGCAAGGAGTTCCGGCAGCTCGTCCGCGACCGGCTGACGCTCGGCATGATCGTCGGCATCCCGTCGCTCCAGCTCGTCCTCTTCGGCTACGCGATCAACCTCGACGTTCGCCACATCCCGACGGCGGTGCTCGACCGAACGAACAGCGCGCTCTCGCGGCGCCTGGTCGGGGAGCTCGAGGCGACACAGACGTTTCGCCTCCAGCGGCAGGTCGCGAGCGAGGTAGCGGCCTTCCAGCTCCTCGAGCGCAGCGAGGTGGGCGCGGTGATCGTCATCCCGTCCGACCTCGACCGTCATCTCTACCGCGGGCGGGGCGCCGAGATCTCGATCTTCGCCGACGCGAGCAACCCGACCGTGGCGAGCGCGGTGGCGCTCGCCGGCGAAGGCTTCGGCCGCACGCTCGCCGGGCGCCTGCGTCCGTTCCGCACGGGCGATGCGGCGGTGAGCCTCCGCATGACCCCGGTCGAGCGCGACCGCTTCGAGGTGACGCCGGACCTCGTTCGCGCCGACCCGCTGCGCGTCGAGGTGCTGCCCTTCTACAACCCCGAGCGACGGACGGCCGTCTTCATCGTCCCGGGGCTGATCGGCGTCATCCTGACGATGACGATGATGCTCATGACCGCGCTCGCCATCGTGCGCGAACGCGAGCGCGGGACCTTCGAGTTCCTGATCGCCACCCCGATCCGTCGGGGCGAGGTGATGGTCGGGAAGATCCTCCCCTACCTGGTCGTGGGACACGTGCAGGTGGCGATCGTGCTCGGACTCGGCTGGTCGATCTTCGACGTCCCCGTGCGCGGCCGGCTGGTCGATCTCGGTCTCGGCGCGTTGCCGTTCCTGGTCGCGATGCTCGCACTCGGGCTCGTCGTGTCGTCGATCGCGCGGACCCAGTTTCAGGCGACGCAGCTGTCGTTCTTCTTCTTCCTGCCGTCGATGCTGCTCTCGGGCTTCATGTTCCCCTTCGAGGCCATGCCGGTGCCGGCGCAATGGATCGGACAGATCCTGCCGCTGACCCACTTCCTTCGCATCGCGCGCGGCGTGCTGCTGAAGGGCGCGCCGATCGACGCCCTCCTGGGCGAGGTCGCGGCGATCGGCATCTTCACCCTCGTGGCACTCGGCCTCGCGATTGCCACGTTCCGGAAGCGCCTCGGCTAGCGTTCTGGCCGCGATCTGCTCCGCGAACGTGTCGCCGAGGTGAACGAGCACTCGATCCGTGCCCGACCTAGCCGCCCGAACGCCACCGGCATCACTAGACGCGGACGATCGCCTCCGACTCCATGGCCCGCTGGGCGAGGCTCGGATGGCGCGTCAGTGCTCGTCCCTCCCTACCGTACGACGCGTCGGCCCCGAGACGACGGTGCATCGAGCTCGGGATAGTGGCGGAAGATGCCCATCGCGTTGAACGGCTGGCGTCGCTTGGATTCGAGATAGGCCGCGATCCGCGGGCGAGCCGCCACACGATCGCGGAGCGCGATCACGCGCGGGAGCTGCGGCGCGAGTCCCTCCATCGCGTTCGGGAAGGCGTAGCGCAGCCCTTCGACGACCTGGAACGCCGAGAGGTCGACGTACGTGCAATTCGATCCGACCAGCCATCGCCCGCCGCTCTTCCGGTTGCGCTGCAGCACCTTCTCGAGCCACGCGAGATACTTCGGCATCCGCTCCTTCACGAAGATCCGGGCGCGTTGCTTCGCGGCCGCCTTCTGGTCGTCGTAGTAGAGGCTTCCGGCGATCGGGTGATGGGTGTCGTGGATCTCCCCGACGAAATCCGCCAGCGTGAGCTGAATCTGGCTCGCCTCCGCACGCAGCGCACGACCGCTGGGGACGAGCCCGAGGCGAGGCGCGAGGAAGTCGAGGATGCTCGCGGTCTGCGAGACGACGACGTCACCGACCTTCACGAACGGTGGTGCGAACGGCAGCGCGCCAGGTTTCGCACCATCGAGGAGGCGCATCATGGCCATCATGCCGTTCTTCCGGTCGCGCGCGACGTCGACGTAGGCGATCCCGGCGTCCTCGAGCAACAGGCGGACGAACTCGCCCCGCCCTGGAATGCCGGGCCAATAGTAGAGCTCGATCGGGGTTCCGCGCTTCTTCATCGCCATGGTGAACCCTAGCAGAGGGTGGCCACGCCGCCGATCGCACGTGGGCGACGTCGTGCTAAACAAGAGGAATGAGGCTCGGGACCTTCCGATATCAGGGTTACACCCTCGGCTACGAGGTGCACGGCGACGGCGAGCGCACGATCGTCCTCACCAACGGGCTCTTGCTCGACGCCGGCGTCAATCGGCAGCTGGCGCGCAGCCTTGCCGCGCGCGGCTTTCGGGTCGTGCTCCTCGACCTCCTCGGCCACGGCAGGAGCGACAAGCCGCATCACGCCTCGCAGCACCGGATGGATCGCTACGCACGGCAGGTCGTGGGCGTGCTCGACGAGCTCGGCGTCGAGCGTGCCGTGGTGGGCGGAGTGTCGCTGGGCGCCAACGTCGCGCTGCACGTCGCGGTGCAGGCCCCCGACCGCGTCGCCGCGCTCATCGTCGAAATGCCCGTGCTCGAATGGGCGACGCCGGCGGCCGCGAGCCTGTTCGTGCCGTTGCTGCTCGCCGTCAGATTCGGTCGACGACTCTTCGGCTTCGTCACCTCGCTCATCCGCCGGCTGCCCCGCACCGGCATCGACCCGGTCGACAGCTTCCTCGGCACGTTCTCGTTGGAGCCCGAGGCGATCGCGGCGGTCCTGCACGGGATCCTCGTGGGACCGGTCGCGCCCGAGATCGAGGAACGGCGTGCGATCACCGCGCCGACGCTCATCATCGGACACGAGAACGACCTGATCCATCCCTTCAGCGACGCCGAGAACTTGGCGCAGCAGATCCCCGGCGCGCGGCTCGTCCAGGCGCGATCGATGTTCGAGCTGCGGCTCGCGCCCGAACGGCTCACGCGCGAGATCGTGCGCTTCCTCGACGACGTGTATGGCGCGCCGGCTCCGGCACGCCCGGTCGCGAGTGGCGAGAGTGTGGCACGGTAGAAGGGAGGCGGTTCGAGGGGGTACGCCAGTAGAGGACGGCCACCGCGGGAGCGCCGAGAGCTGGAAGGCCGTGTGATCTGACCCCGCTGTCCGAATCCTTCGCCAAGAACCAACCCCTGTCCGAATTGGTCGAGGATTCGGACGGTGTGTCCGTCTTCCGACATGCAAGCTTGCCAACCGCTCGCCGGCCTGTCCGAGTTGTAGATGAGCCCTGGTCGACCTGGGGCTCGGTGGTGCGGAGGTTTCGGTCACGTCCGTCGACACGCTCGGTCGCCAGGCTACCGGCAAATTCCGGCGGTTCGTCCCGCTGGCGGTCGTCGGCTAGCGCCCTACCGCTCCTCCAGAAGAGTCACCGTCCCAAGGGCCGATCGAGGTATTGGCAATAGTTGTGGATGGGCTCCAGGGGGTCGGTTCGGCGTGAGCAACGGGATCGAGATCTCAGGCGACGCAGAGATATGACCGGAAGTTGTGGATCGTGGAGCCCGTGACCCCGGCGGCGTATCCTCCCGCCTGACCGACCGCCGCCCCCAAGCGCGGGGGGGAAGGAGGCGGCACCCATGCTGAAGGTCGTCGGTAACGAGTCGGCGCAGGACGAGGTGGACGGGCGCTCCCTGCTCGACGAGATCGCCCGCGAGGGAGCGCGGCGGATGCTCGTGACGGCGCTGGAGACCGAGGTCGCCGCGTACCTGGAGGCCCATCGCGACGAACGCGACGAGGATGGGCACGCCCTGGTCGTCCGCAACGGCAAAGGCCGCACCCGGAAGGTGACGGTCGGTTCCGGGACGATCCCCGTCAGCGCACCCCGCGTGAACGACCGGCGGACCGATCAGGATGGTGAGCGACGCCGATTCACGAGCCGCATCATGCCGCCCTACATGCGCCGCTCCCCAAAGGTGGCCGAAGTGTTGCCCGTGCTGTACCTGCGCGGCCTCTCCACCGGCGACTTCCGCGAGGCGCTGGCGGCGCTTCTCGGGGATGATGCCGCCGGGTTGTCGGCCACGAACATCGCGCGGCTGACCAACGAGTGGGAGACCGAGTACCGCGCGTTCCAGAAGCGCAGCCTCGCCGACCGTGACTACGTCTACGTCTGGGTCGATGGCGTGCACTTCAACGTCCGGCTCGAAGACGACCGCCTCTGCACGCTCGTCATGATCGGCGTGCGGCCCGACGGGACGAATGAGCTGATCACGGTCGAGGATGGCTACCGCGAGAGCGCCGAGAGCTGAAAGACCGTGCTCCGGGACCTGAAGCGCCGGGGCATACGCCCGCCGGTCGTCGCTGTCGGGGACGGTGCCCTCGGTTTCTGGGCAGCAGTACGCGACGTGTGGCCGAAGACTCGCGAGCAGCGCGACTGGTTCCACAAGCTCGGGAACATCCTCGACAAGCTCCCGAAGCGCCTCCAGCCGCGCGTGAAGGCCGCGCTGCACGAGGTGATGTACGCCGAGACCCGTGACGAGGCGCGCGAAGCGGCGCAGCAGTTCGCCACCGAGTACGGCCCGAAGTACCCGAAGGCGGTCACGACGCTGGAGAAGGACGCCGACGTGCTGCTCACGTTCTTCGACTTCCCGGCCGAGCATTGGAAGCATCTCCGCACGTCGAACGTGATCGAGCCCCCGTTCGCGACGGTGCGGCTGCGCCAGCGCGTGACTAAGGGCGCGGGGTCGCGCACGAAGGGGCTCCTGATGGCGTACAAGCTCCTGGACATGGCGCAGGCCCGATGGCGGCGGCTCGACGGTGTGCACCTCCTGCCACTGGTGCGTGCCGACATCGCCTTCGTGGATGCCGTTCAGCAAGAGGAAGGGCAGCAAGCCGAAGGCGAAGGCGGCATGATTCCTCGGCGCTCATCGCGGGCGATCCACACCACATCGAAGGTTCAAGCAAAGTACGCGACGTGGGGATTTAACTGGGCGGCGGGCCTCCGGGGTCTGTGCGCGGGTAGGCGGCGGGCGGAGCAGGGCACGTCAGGTACCAGCGGGGATGCGCCAGAACGGTCGCTGGATCTCTTCGAGCGGTCGGCCCGGCTCACCCGGCTTGAGTCCGTAGCGGATCAGCGCGACCAGGTCCGAGCTCACCGCCGGATCGGAGGTGAAGTAGCTGTGCCCGAGGAAGCCGGGCGTTCCCTTTACCTCGATGAAGTCGACGAGATAGGCGAGACGCACGGCCTTCGCGGCCCGCTCCTTGGTGAGCAGCGCCACGTCGACCCGGCCGAGCCGTACGAGGCTCCCGAAGAGGAATTGGGAGAGCGTCAGCGCCTTGTCGTCCGAGGACACGTAGGACGTGATGTGCACGCCGGGACCGGAGAAGACCTTGCGCGGCTGCGGAGCGGCCCCGTAGGCCAGATCGGGATCAGAGACGACGCCGAAGATCTTCGCCGCCGCGACGTCGGCGTCGATGTCCGGCGCCAGCAGTACGATGTTCCTCACCTTGAAGCGGTCGGCGATGGAACTCCCAGCGGCGTAGGCCTCGATGTTGAGCTCGCGCAGCACCGACGCGAGTACGTCCGTGCCGCGGCTGTGTGCCATCAAATGGATGCGCTCGACGCCGGGAGTCTGTGCAATTAGGCGGATCGCCTGTTTCAGATGCTGCACGGCGAACTCGCCGGATTCGCGGTCGACGTTGTAGCCCGCCATCATCCCACGCGATCCGCCGGCCGGCCAGCTGAAGATCCCGCATACGAACTCGCGGCCGAAGAAGTGGCAGAGATCGGCCATGCTGAAGGCGGCGTCCTGGAAGGTGTTGGCGTAGCCGTGCACGAAGAGGACGACCTCCTTCCGGGGCGAGGCTGCGATGCGCCGCGCCACCTCTGCCTGGAGGCCCGCGGCGGCCCGTTCGTGGGCATCGACGACCGCCGGAGACCGGGTGATGCCGCCCGACACCGGGTCGACGTCGTAGGGGATCGGCGGGAAGCGCCCGAGCTCCGTCGTCGCGCCGAGCTGCAGCTCGAGCGGCAACTGGCGCGGGCTCTCCCTGCTCTGCTCGGCGAGGACCAGCCACGGCACCTGATCGCCGATCTCGACCGTGACCGATCCGAACGCCATCGAGCGCGAACGATCGGAGCTGTAGGCGGGCGAACCGTCCGGCTTCGTCACGGGTGCACGGTCCGTGACATAGAGCAGATCGACAGACGTTGTCGGAGGTGCCGGCCCCGTGAAGAGCGGCCGCGCGGCGGCGTCGGCGTAGATCCTCGGAGTCGGCATCAGGCGGGGTGCACCGGCGCACCCCACCAGCAGTACGGCCAGCAGTACGGCGGCTCCGAGAACACGAAGGGCGCAAGCTCGCTTTAGGGAGGGCCGCACCGCGCGGCGGAGAGCCATCGAGCAATCGTCTGCCAGCATCGGGGGGAAAGGGGAGGCCTTCTACTTCGCCTTCGGCGAGCACGACAGCTACACTACGCTCGACGTACCGAGCAACGCCGATGCGGCGGCATTCGCAGCCACCATCAGCGCCACCGGGAGCGGTGGAGATCGAAAAGCCTTCCGCGACGGCGGCCACCCCCGTAGCCCCGCTCCCCACGCGATCCACAAGTATTGCCACGTCCGCGACGCACCATGGCCGGTCCTGTGCCAATTCCAGCCAGAGTTGTCGTTCGAGACGCAAAGAGCGACTCTCTACGACCTCAACCAGAGTGAGCCATCCCAATGAGCAGGAAGTAAACGCCTGCGAGGCCGAATCCCGTGAGTAGCACGGCCACCGTAATGCTGAGGGGCCAGTGGGTCAGGACGGGCATCTCGCCCCGCCGAAGCCGGCGAAGCGCGAACCAGTGGGAGGTGCCCGCGAGTGCCGTCGCGACGATCCCCAGGACGAGGAGCGCCATGCCCATCTTGATCGCCCCCTCCTGCAGGCGGGTCGCCTCCGGATTCTGGGGATGTGCTTCGCGCACGCCCCGGAAGAATGCGGCCAGACCGAAGCCGAAGGTCGCCATCGTCAGCGTCGTCCGGATCCAGGCGAGCGTCGTGCGGTCCAGCGCCAGCTTCACGCGGAAGCTGGCCAGGCTGGTCCGATCGCGCGCCAGAGCGACCGCGTCCTTTTCGAGCCTCTCGACGACAGCGGTTTCGGTCGCAATCGGGTCCGGAGGCGTCCGCGGTCTCTCGTTCACGATGGCCTCCTGAAGCTTCAGGGGTACTCAGTCTCGCAGCGGCTTCTACCACAAGTCGGGCGACGCTTTAGCTATCTGCGGCCCAGACGTCTAGCTAATGGCGCTCAGGGACAACATCGGCGATCCGGACAGCTCCGCATTGGCAGTGGCATGGCTGCAGGGTCGCCGAGGATCACGCCGGCTTTGCCTTCGGCTTGCTGACCTTTCCCTCCTGCTGGACGCCGTCTACGAAGGCGATGCCGGCCCGCACGAGCGGCAGCAGATGCGTGCCATCGAGTCGTCGCCAACGGGCCTGCGCCATGTCCAGGAGCTCGTAGGTCATCAGGAGCCCTTTCTTGCGGCAACCCGCGCCCTTCGTCACGCGCTGGCGCAGTCGGACCGTCGCGAACGGAGACTCGATCACGTTCGAGGTCCGCAGATGCTTCCAATGTTCGGCGGGAAAGTCGAAGAACGTGAGGAGCACGTCGGCGTCCTTCTCCAGGGTCTCGACCGCCTTCGGGTACTTCGGACTGTACTCGGTGGCGAACCGCGCGATCGCGTCGCGGGCATGGTGCCGGCTCTCGGCGTACATCACCTCGTGGAGCACGGCCTTCACGCGAGGTTGGAGCCGCCTCGGCAGCGATCAGTTCCTTCGTGCCATTCACCCGCACCCCGATCATCACGAGCGTGCAGAGGCGGTCATCCTCCAGGCGGATGTTGAAGTGCACGCCATCGACCCAGACGTACACGTACTCGCGGTCGGCGAGACTCCGCTTCTGGAAGGCGCGGTACTCGATCTCCCACTCGTTGGTCAGTCGCGCAATGCTGGTGGCGGATAACCCAGCGGCATCGTCCACGAGCAGCGCCGTCAGGGCCTCGCGGAAGTCGCCGGTGGAGAGGCCCCGCAGGTAGAGCACGGGCAAGACCTCCGCCACCTTCGGGGAACGGCGCATGTACGGCGGCAGGATGCGGCTCGTGAATCGGCGTCGCTCGCCATCCTGGTCGGTCCGCCGGTCGTTCATACGGGGCGCGCTCACCGGGATCGTCCCGGAGCCGACCGTCACCTTTCGGGTGCGTCCCTTGCCGTTACGGACGACCAGGGCATGGCCCTCGGCGTCGCGTTCGTCGCGGTGGGCCTCCAGATACGGGGCTACCTCGGTCTCCAGCGCCGTCGCGAGCATCCGGCGCGCCCCCTCGCGGGCGATGTCGTCGAGCAACGAGCCCCCGTCTCCCGCGTTCTCCGCTGCCTCGGTGCCGACGACCGTCAGCATGGGTGCCGACTTGTTCGCCCGCCCGCCAAGGCGCGGCGGTCGCTCAGGCGGGAAGATACGCCGCCGGGGTCACGCGCTCCACGATCCACAACTTCCGGTCATACCTCGGGCCGATCCACACCACTTGCCAATACCTCGAGGTTCACTTGATCGCGCATCAAGCGGCGAGGGCCGGGACTCTACGGGTTCGCCTCTGACCACAGCCCACAGGTGCCGCGAAGCCGTGCGGTGACGTCATCGTGAGTCACGGTCTTCTCGGCAGTTGTGGTCGGTTGTCGTCGCGCGTCGACGGTCGGAAACCGGATGGCATTCAAGAGGTCGAGGGTTCGACTCCCTTCGGCTCCACTTTCCTCCTGCCCGAGCAACGTGCGCTCAGCTCAGCGACGGGTGAGATTGATCGGTTCGTCGACGCGCCGGGTGGCTGAAGCGTTCAGCAGCGCGGCGGAGGCTTCTTCTTCACACCCGGCTCGGACGAAAGGCGACGAGGCCGACCACCAGGAAGGCGAGGCCGAAGAGGAGGAGCACGAGGGTCGGCTCGAGCGCCGCCGTGACGGTCTGGTGGCGCATCATCAGGTCCTTGAAGCCGGACATCGCCCAGGTGGTCGGGAGGACACGCGCGAGACCGCGCATCCAGCGCGGCTCGAGGTCTATGGGCCACCAGCAGCCGCCGACGGCGCACATGGTGACGATCGCGATCGCGCCGAGGGGGATGACCGCGTCGCGGGTCGGGGCCAGTCCGGCGACCAGCACGCCGAAGGCCGTCCCGACGAAGACGATGCCCACCGTCGGCAGGAGAAGCGCCACGGGCTGCGGGCCGAGGGACACGCCAAAGGCCGCCCGACCGACCCCGAGGAGCGCGATCATCTGCAGGACGCCGACCAGGAAGCGCACCGTGAGCTTGCCCAGGACGAGCGTCGCGACCGGGGCCTGCGTCGCGCGGACGCGATCGAGCGTGCCGAGCTCGCGTTCGTCGATCAGCGTCATCGCGACCCCGATCAGCATGCCGAGCATGAGGAACGTGATGCTGAAGCCGGGCACGTACTGGTCGAAGCTGTTGAGACGGCTCGGCGCTCCGCTCACGCTCGTCTCGACGACGTCGAGCAGCCGCGGCAGCCGGACGTCGGGGAGCGACGGGAGCGCGAGTGCGGTCACCGCAGGGGGTTCGGGCAGGGGCGGCAGGGCGAGGTCGAGGGGCAGCTTCGGGAGCGCGACGTCGCCCGGCGCGCCCAGAATGCGGCTCGCGAGCGCATCGTCGTCGCCGTGCGCGAGCTGTTCGAGGGCCGCCGGCAGGGCCGGCGGCTCGGGTGGTGGCGGGATGCGGTCGGCGAAGCGTCCCGCCTGCTCCCGCACTCCGGCGAGCCACGACTCGAAGGTCCCGCGATAGGCGGCGAGCGCGTCGACGAACTCGTGGAGCGGAGCGAGCTCGCGCTCGAGACGCCTCCGCGCCGCACCCAGGCGCTCCGCTTCGGTGCGGCGGAGGCCCTCGCGGAGTGTGTTCTCCAGCCGAGCGCCGGCCACCTCGACGCGGCGGGCGACGTCGGCGTGCACCTCGTGTACACGGTCGGCGGTACGGGCGAGCGCGGCCCGCAGGCGGGCGAACCGTCGCTCGAGCCGGCGCTCCTCGGCCAGCGCGCGCGCTCGCACGCGGTCGATTCGACGCTGCGCGAGGTCGATCGCATGTTGACCGACCGCTTGGCGGAGCTCCTCGACGAGGAAGCGCACGTTGGTGAGCTCGACGAACTTGACCGGGTCGGTGAGGAGGCGGAGCGACGCGCGCGACCCGCGCGCGAGCGCGGCCGACGTGCCGGCGGGGATGACGAGGACGGCGGCGCTCTCGCGGGAATGGACGAGCTCGAGCGCCTGCTCGCGAGTCGGGACGGTGCGGACCTCGATCGTCGCATCGTCGGTGAGCCGCTCCCGCAACTCGGCGGCGATGCGTCCATCGTCCTCGTCGACCACGGGCAGCACGTAGGCACCCGGCTGCGGCACGCCGCCGAAGAGGGTCGACAGCGAGAACCCGGCCACCGACATCACGATCAGCGGCGCGATGGTGAGGAAGACGAGGCCCACGCGATCGCGGACGAGCAAGCGCACGTCCTTGACGAACGCCGCAACCAGCGCACGGACGATCATGGCGTGGGGTCTTCCCCGGTGTCACCGTCGCGTAGCTCGTGGCCCGTCAGGTGGAAGAACACGTCGGCGAGATCGGGACGGTGGAGGGCAACGTCGAGGATCTCGCCGCCGTCGGCTCGGGCGCGGTCGAGGAGCGCGGGCACGAGCCCGACCTCGTCGATTTGGAGGACGATCCTCTCGGCCGTGGCCGAGGTCGCACGCGCCCGCACGCCGGTGCCCGGCCAACCGGCGGGGAGGGGGCGCTCGGTGTGCAGCGTGAGCACCGGGCGCAGGCCGAGGCGAGAGACCAGCTCGGTCGGGGTCCCGCTCGCGATCACCCGCCCGCCGTCGAGCAGGATCACGCGATCGCACAGGCGCTGTGCCTCCTCCATCAAGTGGGTGCTGTGCAGGATCGCGCCGCCCTCGGCGGCGAGCGAGCGCTCGAGCGCGTAGATGCGTTCCCGCGCCTGCGGGTCGACGCCGACGGTCGGCTCGTCGAGCAGGACGACGCGCGGCCCGTGCAGGATGCCGCAGGCGAGGTTCAAGCGTCGTGCCATCCCACCGGAGTACTGGGCCACCGGCTCGTCGGCCCGGCTTTCGAGGCCGACCAGCGCGAGCACCCGCGCGATCGCAGCGCGGGCGGCCCGGTGGTCGAGGCCCTGGAGCGGTGCGAAATACGCCAGGTTCTCCCGCGCGGTGAGCGCCGGGTAGACGGCTGCGCGCTGCGGTACGAGGCCGAGCGACCGGCGCGCGAGTCGCGCCCCGGCGGGGAGGGTGTGTCCCGCGACTTCGACGTGGCCGGACGTCTGCTCGAGCAGGGTCGCGATGATGGAGAGCGTCGTCGACTTCCCGGCGCCGTTGGGACCGAGCAGCGCGACGATCTCGCCCGGCGCCACCTCGAAGCTCACGCCGTCGAGCGCGCGCCGCGTGCGATAGACCTTCACGACGTCGCGGCAGAGGATCGCGGCGCTCATGGGGCGGGCAGTCTGCCAGGCTCGCGGCCGATCGCAACGTCGGGCGGGCGCCGGCGGCCGGCACGGCGCCAGGCGATGAGCATCGTCTACGAGGCTCGCGCGCCGGGCGGCCGAGCACGCTCGCCGGTCCGATCGACGAATCGTGGGGTGGGCACGCCCGCCGCTTCATACCGTTGGATGAAGCGCTGCAGCCGTGGCGAGTCCGCGACGAAGCGACGCTGCGCGACGGCGATCGTCTCGAGGCTCGCGTCGGTCATCTCGAGTCCGTTGCGACGCAACCCCTCCAGTCGGTCCCGGCAGAAGTTCCATCGAGAAGACCCGATCTCGTTGTTCACTGCGGTGAAGTCGAGGAGCAGACGGACCTCGGGTGCCACCTCGTCCATCGGCACGGTGTCGAGTCGATCGAAGAAGTGGACGTCGTGTGGCCCGCCATGAACCGAGAACCAAAGCGTCCAGAGATCGCGCATCGTCGGGAGCGCGTCATCACGTGACACCAGGTGCATGACGGCGCGGTCCGGCAGCGTCCGGTAGGCCGCCCAGAAGCCCGTCGTGAATGCGTCCTGGTGCAGGAAGTTGACCGGCTCGTTGCCGGCGACGACGTGCAGGACGCGGGGGAATCCCATCGACAGGTAGCGTACGCCGGCGGTCCAGAGCTGGTAGAGTCCGTAGGGCTTGCCGCCGTAGCGCCCGTCGCGGCTGTCGCCGATGACGATCGATGGTCGAACGACGACGTACGGGAGGCCGCTGCGAGCGACCAGCCATTCCGCCTCGCGCTTCGTGCGCGTGTAGTCGGTCGGGTCGTTACGCGGCTCGTCGTGCAGGGTCTCGAGGATCGGGCAGTCGGTGAACCCGGCGCTGTACGCCGTCGAGAGGTACACGAACCGGCGCACGTCGAGCGCCGTGCCGAGCGAGAGGATGGCGCGGGTCAAGTCGAGGTTGCCCGCCTGGAGTCTGCGCACGTTGAAGTAGCTCAGCGACCCGGCGCAGTGCAGGATGTCGCGGACCCCGAGGTCACGGAGGCTGCGGTAGAGCTCGTCGATGTGCTCGTGGGGTGGCAAGGGCACCGTCACGATCCGGGCCGAATCGGCAGCTCGAGGCGGGCGCCCCTCGGCCGCGAGCTCGGTCAGGATCGGCGCGAGCACCCGCTCGCGCGTGTACGGCTCGCGCAGCGGCAGGACGATCGTTGCGTCGCTCTCGACGAGCGCCTTCGCGGCGACGAGCGAGCCGAGGAATCCATTGCCCCCCGTGATCAGAATCGAGCCGGCCGATGCGTCGTGCACGCTCACAGCCCCATGCAGGCGCCGGCCAGATGCGCGACGACCTTTCGCCGTTGCATTCCGAGCGCGGTGCACGCGGTGATGAGACCCGCCGCGAATTCGCCCAGGACGTCGGCGAAGCGCAGACCGAAGCGCTCGCCGAAGACCTCGTCGACGGGCTCTGCGAGCGGATCGAGGGCGGCAATGACCTCCTCCGACGCATCGACGAATACCGCATAGAGTCGCTCGTGGGTGCCGACGCGCGCGGCGATCTCCGCGGACGCGATCGCCGTCACCGAAACGCTCGCAGCCCGTCCGACTGCCGCGAGCGTGCGCGACGCGGGGCTCGCCTGCTCGGTGCTCTCCGCGATGCCATAGATGGCTTGACCGAGGTGCTCGAGCACGAGGCCCTGCACGATCAGCACGGAGATCGCGTCGGCGCCCCGGGCTCGCGCGAGGAGCTCGTCGACCGGAGCCGCCAATGTGCTCGCGGCGAGTGGTGCCTCGTCGGCCTCGAGAGCGTCCAGACGCGTGACGAAGCTCCGCTTCTCGGCCGTCGCCAGCGCGGACGCGTGTGCCGCGTAGTGCTCGAGCGCGGGTCGCTCGAACTTGTGCATGAGCGCCCACAGGAGGAGCTCCGTCGCGTCGACGGGTCGCGCTGCGAGAGTGCTGGCGTCCTCGGGCGACGTCGCGCCATCACCAGCGTCCCGGGTGCTCCCGCACCCGCCCTGGCGCCTATCGGTGTTCACGGCGGCGATACTTGGCCATGAGCGGAGCGAAGAGCGTGGTGACGCTTCGCAGGGCCGTGCGCTGGTCGAGCCCCACGTCCTCCAGCAGCCCGGCGTACCCGTCGAGCATACCCGCTGCGCACTGCGCGCCCGACAGCCCCACGACGTCGAGGTAGCCCGCGATGCTCATGAGCGATCCCCCGACGCAGTCGATCCCTTGCGTGTTCACACGTTCGGCGAGACCGAGGAACTCGCCGACGGCGCCGAAGTACCGGAGCCGCAGATAGCGGGTGATCCAGTCGACGTGGTAGCGCTCGTCGGCGAGGGCGGTGGCAAAGGCCTCGCGGGCGCCCGGGTAGGTGTCCGCGAGACCGAGGAACGGCTCGTAGGTGGCGATCGCCAGGCTTTCGACGATGAAACCCTGCAGCACGGCGAGCGCGTCGAAGTCGGACGCCCGCGCGTAACGCTCCACCTGCTCGACGAGATACCCGAGCTCGCGATCGGCGAACTCCCGGTCGGGCTCCACGGCGTTGGCGCGGCTCACCTGCAGGAAGGACGAGCCGTGGCGCGCCTCCATGGCGGCGAACTTTCGCAGCAGATCCCCGTGGTCGGCCCGAAGGTCGGCCATCGCCAGGTAGGTGCGCGCCGCGACCTTCTCACCGAAGATGGCAAGGCCCATGAGCGAGCTCATGGCCTGGCGGCGCGCAGCGGGCGGGTCGGAGGACGCGGGTGTCGTGTCGGGCGATTCCCTCGTTTGCATATCGCTTCCCGGCGTCGAGTCCTATCAGTCGGTAGCTGGACACGCGAGACGGTCACCCGGAGCGTCGTGGTCCCCCCCGAGGCGTCGTCGACAGTCTCTCCTGAGGCCGCGCCCGTCGGGCGATCCACGCGACGTGAGGGTGGTCTCTGCTCCGAGGATCGTCGCCAGGCAGCGGTTGCCAATCGACCAGAATTTCCACGGTCTGCGATTGCGGCGGGGAAGAGGCCCCGTCGCATCGGACCCCGTTCCCGGTCCTTGCCCCAAGCTGCCAGACCGCACCGCGCCCTCGACGGAGAGCCTCACGTCCTTGACGTCCTCCTTCTAGGAACGCCTTGCGATCGCGCCCCGGCCCCTCGACGGCGCACGCACGGCGTGTCACGGTGCAGACGGCGCATGCGGAACCGTCGAGCGGCGATGATCATCCTGGCAGTCCTCGTCGCGGGGGCGCGTCCCGAGGCGCACGCCGCGGACACCCGCACGCTTCACTACGACGTCTTCTACCTGGCGTTTCGGGTGCTTGCCGTGGACGTGCAGTCGCACGTCGAGCGGGCTGCGTATCGCACGAGCGTCTCCTTGCGGACGGCGGGCCTCTTCGCAGCCATCGTGCCGTGGCGATCCTCGGCGACGGCGGGCGGCACGATCGAGGGCCCGACGCTGCGTCCATCCTTCTATCGTGTCCAGAGCGAGTACCGTGACCGCGCCCAACGCATCGACCTCGAGTACGGCGACGCCGGCCGGGTCGGCGGCGGCGTCGACGGGGTCCTGACCGACGGGGAGCGCGACGACGTGCCGGAGCCGCTGCGCGCCGGGACCATGGATCCGGTGACCGCGGAGGCCGCGGTCGTCCAACGGCTCGCTGCGACCGGCACCTGTGCGGGCACGGTGCGCATCTTCGACGGGCTGCGGCGCTACGATCTGCGCTACGACGACCTGGGAGTCGGCGACCTCGAGCCGTCCCGGTACGACTCGTATCGCGGGAGCGCGCGCCTGTGTCGGGCGTCGGTGGACCCGGTCGCCGGATTCCTCCGCTCGGGTGAGCATGCAGGCGAGCAGGCGACGCAGGTGTTGGCGTGGCTCGCGCCCCCGGTGGCGGGTGCGACGCCCGTCGCCGTGCGGATCGAGCTGTCCGGCCCGCGGGGGACGCTCCACGCGCATCTGGCGGAGCCGACACCCGACGCCCCATAGATCCATCGGCAGCCGAGGATCTACGGCCGGCGAGCCGCGCGAGCGAGCCGGGTCGTGACGAACTCGCCGATCGCCCGATAGACCCGCGCGCTGGCATCTGCCCACGGCATCAGCAGCGGGAACACGTGGAACATGCCGGGCTCCTCGATCGCGGTCGCGTCCACGTCGGACGCCTTCAGTCGTTCGACGAATCCGCGGATGCCGTCCCGGAACATCTCGTCCCCGCCGAGGGAGACGAACGTCGGGGGGAAGCCATGGAGGTCGGCGTCGATCGCGGACACCAGGGGGTGCCGCGAGTCGAGCCCGTGCAGATACGGCCACACGGGGATGTTCCAGGGCAGGATGTCCAGGGCCGCGTTGTCGGTGATCGAGCGCTCTTCGAGCGTCAGGCTCACCTCGGGAGAGATGAGGATCAGGCCCGCCGGTCTCGGCAAGGCGCGCGAAAGTGGGTCGAGCATGAGGGCGTTCACGAGGCCGCCGCCACCGGAATCGCCCGCGAGGAACAGGCGGTCGGGCCGCGTGCCCGCATCGAGCATCCCCTGGTAGACCGCGGCGGCGTCGACGAGGCTCGCGGGAAAGGGGAATTCGGGCGCCAGCCTGTAGTCCGGCGCGAAGATCTCGCAGCCGGTCTCGGCCGCGATCCGTCCCGTGGAGATCGTGTACATGGCCGGCGACGTGCCGATGTAGCCCCCGCCATGGAGGTAGAGGATGGTGCCGCGCGGCTCGACGTTCCCGCGGCGGTACCACAGCCCGCGAACGCCGCCGACCTCGGCGTCGTCCATCACGATGTCGAGTGGGCGCAGGAACGGCGGGAGGACGACGCGACAGAGGCGGTCGAGCACGTTTTCGACGGAGCGGAACTCGGGCGTCGGAAGCGACGTGGCATAGCCGAGGAAGGCCCGCATCACGCTGCGGGTCACTGTGATGCCGACGTTGTGGAGCGTGCTCGCGCGACCTCGCCACGGACGTCGAAACGGCACCGACGCCAGGGCATTGAGCAGCTGTGCCGCGAGACCCGCGAGGGCGAAGACGGTCGTCGCGGTCGAGGCGGTCTTCACGTCGGGGCGCGATGCCATCGTCATGGCGCGGACGGCCGTTCGCTTCCGTTCGACTCACCGTCTGGCCGGCCAGAGGTATCGCGCCAGCGGGACGGACCCGAAGCCCCGATTCTCCGGTCTCATGACGCCCCGGGCAGATGGAATGGGCCCCGGGCTCCCTGGTATGCATCCGCTCGGTCGGTTCATGAGCGCGATGATGTGCTCGATCTGGGGCAGCGTGTCCGTGCCCTCGGGGAGGTGCGGGCGGGGAAGGGAGCCGGGCTTCCGTCGCCGGTGCACGGCGGCGTGAACGTCGATCCCGCCGCCTACCGCGAGGCCGAGACCGAGGGCACCGGCGCCGGCGAGGAGCGCACGGCGGGAGATCCCGCCCGCGCGGGACGCGGAATGGAGCGAGGTGGCGGATTCGTCGGGTGTCGTGGCCGGGCGATAGTCGCTCGGGCCGCGAGCCGTCAAGTTGCAATCCGTCGAGGACCCAGGGCACGCCCTCGGCTGCACCGCCGGACGCCTCGGCTAGAGGCGCCCGGCCGCGGCGCGCACGAGATCCAACCTCACTTCACGTCCACTTCCATGTGCATCCATGGATGGATGCAGCACTGGAAGAGATGCTTGCCCCTCGAGAGGCCCGCGACCTCGAGTTGGCTTCTCTGAAGGATGCGCGTCCTGGCGACTGCGACGTTCTTGAAGCCGCCGGCGCACTCCGGAGCGATGGGCTCGCCGTGGTTGAGCGCCTCGACGAATCCGCCGCCGAACTGGGCCACCTCCGTGAACGTGTGGGGCTCACCACCTTGGTCGACGACCGAGAGAGTGGTCCCTTTCGGAATCGTCAGCTGATCGGGCTCGAAGTCCCAGCCCGGATCGGGAGTTCCGGCGTTCGCCTGGTCGATCAGCTTCTGCAGCGAGGTCTCGAAGCCCAGGCCGAGACGTACAGCGTGACGTTGTGGCAGAAGCCCGTCCCGTCAGCCCCCACGGCCGGGTTGAACGTCGTCGGATCGCACTCGTCCAGGGCCACCACTTGGGCGTGGCGTGGCGGCTCGTTCAAGACCACCACCTGGGGGTGGCGTGGCGGTCCGTCCTGCGCCGTCGCACGTGTCGCGCCGACGACGATGACGCATCCGGTCAGCAGAATCAGTCGCGTTGCCCTGTGCATCGCTGCGTCCTCCTACGCGTTTTCGCCGGGGCGTACGCGAAACCCGATGGGTCGTCGCCGCGGCTCGAGTGGATCGTTCCTGCCCTTCAAGCGTAACGAAGTGCGGGACGACGTGCCGACGTCCGGCACAAATCGAGGACGCGGCCACGAATGTGCGTCCGCGCGAGCGTGCTAGAGCTGCCAGGCGACGGGAGGCAGCGCACCGGGATCGTAGGTGCAACAGTGGCCGGTCTTGATCGACGCTGCGAGATAGCGGCCGAGCGAAGCGTCCCTGGCACGGATCTTCGCGAGGGCCGCCTTGATCGCTTTCGTCACCATCAGGCGAGCTCGTTCAGCGTGCGAGGCAGCCTTCCGGTGTCGTCCGCCCAGCCCCGCCGCGCCGGCAATCTGATCGCGAAGCGACTCGAGCTCGGTGCGCAGTCGCGCGGCCCGCAACGTATCGTTGAACCGATCGGCCTCCGCGACCTCCTCGCGGAGCTCGCCCATGCGACGACGGTATTGCTCGCGGGCCTTGGCGTCGAGGAGTGTGCCGGCATCCCCGAGGTTGGGGGCCGTCGTTCCACCTGAATCGATCCACGCGTGATCGCTACCGCCCGTCGTCCCAGGCGCCGCGAGATCGGAGGCCAGGACCTGGCGGCCAGGATGGCCGAGCAGGTAGGCGATGTAGTGAAGACCCTTGGCGTGCTTCAGGCGGACCACATTGCCCCGCCACGACACCGTCCAATAGTCGCCTTCCCGCCGAAACACAGCTCGGGACGCAGGGGCTCCGACCGCGCCGGCGTCGCCGGTGGGGCTGGAGATGTCGCGTTCGGCTCTCTCGCACGAGCCGCGGCCCGTGGCGTGCCGACGGTAGATCTCGATCGCCATGTCGACCTTCTCGATGGCGGCGCGACGATCTGCGCCGGCGTGCAACGCGGCACCCCAGCTCTGGAACGTCTGTGCCTCCTGCCACACCATCCCGTAGCGCCGAAACGTCTCGGCCGCCTTGACGAACTGTGCCTCGGCCTCGCCCCACGATCCTCGTGCGGCGGCGGCGAGCGCTTCGGCGCGCGCGACGAGGCCGGCGAGCCCGGGCCCGTCCTCACCGCACGCGAGAATCTCACGGCACCGTTCGAGCTCCGCGATCGCGTCGTCCGCGCCTCGCCACTCGGCGTCCGGTGCCGGCGGGAGGTGCTTCACGGGGTCGACGGGATCGGCGGATACCGCGATGGGCGACGGCCGCTCCGCACGCGGGCGGCGCCGCGTGCCGGTGACGAACTCCTCGACCTCGTCGAGGAGGACGTCGAGCAGGTCCTGCTCGAATGCTTGGAGCAGATGGTCCACCCCGGGGAGCTCGACGTACCGCGCGCCAGGAATGTGCTCGGCCATGTAGCGACCGGACTCGACGGGTACGAGCGAATCGCCCTCGCGATGGAGGATCAGCGTCGGCACGTTGATGGAAGGCAAGAGGTCACGGACGTCGATCTCGTAGTTGGCCCGCATCAGCGCGAGAATGGCTCCGGGGCTCGCCACGGCGCGCTCGAGGCGTCCGAACCACTGCACGAAGGCCTTGTCGTTCCGCCGGCTCGGCGCATTCACGCGGACGAGTATGCCTTCGCCCCAGTGGGTCTCCAGCGTCTGGAGGAATCGGTCGAATTGCTCGCGCGTCACGTACATCGACGGATAGCTTCCGTAGAGCACGAGCCCGGAGACCCGCTCCGGATGCGTGGCGGCGAGCTTCAGGGACAGCTGACCGCCTTCGGACCAACCGTAGATCGTCGCGCGATCCGACCCGGCCGCGTCCATCACCGCCAGCACGTCGCCGACCCGCTCCTCGAGCGTCTGATCGGCGACGCGATCGGAGAGGCCCTGGCCGCGCTTGTCGAAAACGATCACGCGCGAGAAGGAGGCGAGCCGTTTCAGCAGATACTCGTTCGCGGGCAGCTCCCAGAAGAGCTCCACATGCGACACGGTGCCCGGCACGAGCACGATGTCGGGCGGGCCATCGCCAAAAACGCGATACGCGATGTGCACTTCGCCGCTCTTGGCGTACCTGATCTCAGCTCCCATGACGCTCCAGCCCCATTTACCGGCGCTGCGAGCGCCGGGGTAGAGGGCGCCCGCGGTGTAGGGCTCGCCCCGGTTTGCCTCTTCGCCAGAGGGCCCGCCCCGAGCCGCCGATCGAAGCTCGCCCAGATGGCAGCCAGACCCGGCCCAAATGGGCAGCAGGCAGTCACGAAAATCATGAGGCGCCGCCCCGGGGCGCACGGTCCCGCGGATCGACAGGAACGGTTCCGATGTGCGAAACGAGCCGGACGACTCAACGATGGAGGAATACGTGGGCACGAAGAATCTCCGCACGGTGATCATGGCGGTCGTCGCTGCCGTCGGCCTGCTCTCGTCAGGTCCGGCCGACGCGTTCCGTGCGCCCGAGCTGTCCACCCAGGAGCAGAAGACGCTGCGGGAGAACTTCACCCTCTGCGTCGGGAAGCTGAAGGGACCGTACACCGAGAACTTCTGCGTCTGCCCCGGTGGCGAGAAGCGCCCGGTGCGGAGCGCCAGCGGCGCCCTCGGCACCGGCTGCAAGGACCCGATCTTCTGCGCCGCCTACCGCGCACCCTGGGCCGAGGCGCTGGCGAAGAACGGCGTCTACATCGCGAACGTCTTCTCGCGCGATCTCTACCTGTGGGACACGTTCCCGGACCACAACGACCTGGTCAGAGGCTACGTCCTCGAGCAGTACTTCGTCGCGACGAACCCCACGCACAAGTTCGCCGAGCTGCGCGCCTTCCGCGGGCTCGCCAGCGCGGAGGAGCAAGCTCCCGCGGCGGCGAACTTCTTCGAGCGCTACCTCACCGCTCCCGAGTTCAACGACAGCCGCGACTTTCTGCTCGCCTACGAGCTTCAGAAGCGCTACTTCTTTCACGCCGACCTCGGTCAGATCGAGAAGATCCGAGCCATCGCGGTGCGCGTTCAGGCGGCCGACCCGCGCTTCAAGCCGCTCCGCGACGCGGTCCACAACCAGATGTCAGCGCGGCTGATCCCCGACCTCGCCGCGTACCGCGACAAGCTGCCGCCGGGCGCGACGCGCGCCGAGGTCGACGAGATGATCGCCGAGATCACCAAGCTCACGTCGACCGACGAGAGCGCGCTCGTGCGCCAGGTGGGCGAGGTGCAGGACGCGCCCCTGCGCGCGAAGCTCGGCGCGCTCGTCCCGACGCCGAAGACCGCCGCGGTCGACGCGGTCTCGTCC
>DATJZY010000114.1 GCA_035577985.1 Candidatus Eisenbacteria bacterium | reverse complement strand
GACGCCGGCACCGAGAACCGTCGCGCGCGCAAGGCCCTGCGGGCTCGCTCTGCCTCGCCCCCGGCGCGCGCCACGTCTCCATGACGACGGCGGTCGCGGGTCAGTCGTGGGAGAACCTCGACGCGACGCACGTGCGGTAGTGATCCTGTAGCACCCGGGTCGTCGGCCCCGGGTCGCCCTTGCCGACGCGGCGGGCATCGATGCGGACGACGGGGAGCAACTCGATCGTCGATGCCGTGATGAAGACCTCGTCGGCGCGGCGCAGGCGGGCGACGTCGATCGGTCGCTCCTGCGTGGCGATCCCGGCGCGGCGTGCGAGGCGCAGGACCAGCTCGCGCGTCACGCCCTCGAGGATCGATCCGTCCGCAGGAGGCGTCACGAGACGCCCGCGCTCGACGATGAAGACGTTCGACGTGGTGCCCTCGGTGACGAGCCCGGCCGGCGTCACGTAGAGGCCTTCGTCTGCACGACGGCGCGCGGCGAGCATGCGGCCGACGACCGCGCTCGCATGCCCGACGAGCTTCACGGCGCCCCAGCCGGCGCCGGCGTCGCGGGCGAACGGCAGCAACGTGACCCGGATGCCGCGCGTCTGCTGTCCGGCGAGGCCGGCCGGTAGCGCACGCACGGTGAGCAGGATCGTCGGCGGTGCGGAGCGCGCCGGCATCGGCGCCGTGCCCGCGTCGCCGCGCGTGATCGTGAGCCGCGCCGCGCCGTTGGCGAGCCCGTTTCGGCGCAGCAGGCGGCGGGTTCGCACGCGCCAGGCCGACGCGTCGCCGGGCCCGGGCAGCTCCAGGCGTCGGGCCGCCGCGGCGAGCCGCCGGAGGTGCGCCCCCAGGGCGAACGGCTCGCCGCCGTAGGTCCGCCAGGTGTCGTACACGCCGTCGCCGTGCAGGAGGCCGCGATCCAGGGCCGAGATGCGAGCGGCGCGGGCGGCGACGACGCGGCCGTTCAGCCAGACGAGCATCGCTCCAGCGCGCTCGTGCCCTCGCCCAGCGCCGCGCGAATCGCCGCCGTCTTGAGCCAGCACTCGTCGAGCTCGCGCGAGGCGACCGAGTCGACGACGATGCCGCCGCCGGCGTGGTAGCGGAGCCGTCCGTCCTGCACGACGCCCGTGCGGATGGGGAGGCCCAGCTCGACGTCGCCGCGCGGATCGACGAGGCCGATCGCGCCCGTGTAGACGCCGCGTGGCCCCGGCTCGATCTCCGCGATGATCTGCATGGCGCGCCGCTTGGGCGCGCCGGTGATCGAGCCGCCCGGGAAGACGGCGACGAGCAGATCGCCGAGCCCGGCGCCGTCCTCGAGCTCGCCGGAGACGACCGAGACGAGATGATGAACGGTCGGGTGGCTTTCGACGCACGCGTGCGACTCGACGGCAACCGAGCCCACACGGCACACGCGCCCCAGATCGTTGCGCTCGAGGTCGACGATCATCACGTGCTCGGCCCGCTCCTTCGCATCCCGGGCGAGCTCGCTTGCGAGCGCGGCGTCGCGCACGGGATCGGCGCTGCGCGGTCGGGTCCCCTTGATGGGGCGCGTCTCCACGCGCCGGCCGCGCCGGCGAAGCCACAGCTCCGGCGAGTTCGCGACGACCTGCGCGTGGCCCAGGTCGAGATACGCGCCGAAGGGCGCCGGGTTCCGGCGCGCGACGCGCTGGTAGAGCGCCCACGCCGGCCCATGCAGCGGCACGGTGAAGGGCTGCGTGAGGTTCACCTGGTACACGTCGCCGGCGCGGAGGTGGTCGTGGATGCGCTCGACCGCCGCACGGTACGCCTCGCGATCGAGCGTGGCGGCGAGCTCGCCACGCGCGAGCGGCCCGGCGAAGACGGGTGCGGGCGCCGTGAGGCACTCCAGCCACGGCGCGCGCGCGCCGGCGTCGCTCGCGACGAGCGCCCACGTCCCGCGCACGCGGTCGTAGACGAGCATCGGATCGTAGCGCCGCAGCACGGCGAGCGGGACGCCCGGATCGCGGCGTGCGATGCCGGGCACGGTTGCGGCGCCGAGCTCGTAGGTGAGACACGCGACGACGCCCCCGCCGAGCGGAAAGGGGAGCGCGGCCTCCGCCCGCGGCGCCGAGGCGACGAAGCGGACGATCGCCGCGATCGCATCCGGCTCGCTCGCCGTCACCCGGAGCTCGTCCACCGGCGCGCAGCCGAGGAGCGTCACGGGCCGCGCCGGATCCGGCACTTCGACCAGGCACGCGCCGCCGACGGGCGCGAGCGACGCGAGCACGTCGAGCGGATCGCGGTCGAGCGCGAGGGGCGCGAGCTGCATGGAGCGCCGGATCGTAGGAGCCGCTTCCGGGCCGGTCAAGGCGACGACAGCGGGACGAAGCGCTTCATCTTGCCCGACGCCTGGCGGCCGAGCGCATCGACGCGCTCGAGCGTCACCCGCGGACTCGCGATCCCCGCGCGGCGGAGGCCGTCCTCCATCGCCCGCCCGAGTGGCTCGAGCTCGACCGGTCCCGTCGTGGACAGGAGCACGTGCGCGCCGTCCACCGTCTGCCGGACCTGGTACTCGGCGATGTGGCGATGGCGTCCGAGCGGCGCGCGCAGCGCGAGCGGGTGGACGCGAACGCCGCCGGCATACGTGAAGACGTCGTCCGCGCGACCGTGCACGCTCTCGACGGCGCGGTGCTCGGCGCCGCATGGACACGGGTCGGGGCGGAGGACGACGCGATCGGTCACCTCGTAGCGGATGAGTGGCTGCACGGGGTTGAAGAGGTTCGTGAGGAGGATCTTCGCCGCCGGCGTACCCGCCGCCACGGGTAGTCCGGCCTCGTCGACCGGCTCGACGATGCAGAGATCGTCCGGGAGGTGCATGATCGCCCCCTGCCCGCAGGGCATGGCGTACATGCCCTCGGACATGCCCCAGTAGTCGAGGACCGGGACGCCGAACGCGGCTTCGACCTCCGCGCGCGCCTCGGGGAGGAGCGGCTCGCCGCAGCTCATCACGACCTGCGGTGCGATGCGGAGCCGTCCGGCACGCGCCTCGGTGGCGAGCAGCGCCAGAATCGAAGCGTACGAGCCGATGCGCCACGGGCGCAGCGCGTTCAGCCGTTCGACCATGGCCGGCAACGGCGTCGTGGCGGGGATCGACACGAGCGGCAACGGCGCGGGCGGCATGAACAGGCGAACCATCAGGAACGAGACGTGTGCGCCACGATCGGCCCACAGGTTCACGATCGGTCCGGCGTCGGCCGACGGCGGGAAGGGCGGGAGGCCGAGGCGCATGAACCAGCGGCCGACCATGCAGTTGAACGTGATCGCCGCCGCTTCGTCGTAGACGAACACGCCGCGCAGGCCGCTCGAGCCACCCGAGGCGAACCCGTGGTAGCGGCCGAGGAGCGGGGTGTCCGGAAGGCGTTCGATCCAGTCGTTCACGTCGGCGAGGCGGAGCGCCCGATCGGTGACGATCGCGTCGAAGTGCTCCATGAGATCCGTCTTCGTCATCGACGGAATCGAGGCGAGGTCGCTTTCGCCGGCGCGTGCGGGATCGAGCCCGCGCAGGCGCTCGCGATGCCACGGCGAACGCTCGGTCGCCACCGTGAGGAGACGTCGCAGCGCCTGCTCGCGCTCCGCCCGGATCCGATCCGCCGGCCATCCGAGTCGCGCCACCATCTCGGGCATCACGGCGTCACGGGCTGCGAGGCGGCGCGTCAGGGCGTCGGCGGGGGACGTGTCCACGGCACCGCGCTCGTGGCATGGAAGGGCTTCGCTCGGCAAGCTGCCGCCGCGGGCTTCCCACTGCGGAGCGGCTCGGGTAGAGCCTCGGTCCGGACCACCCCATCCAAGGAGGAGACCCGATGATGCTTCGTCGCACTCGACTGCTCGTAGTCGCCCTGCTGCTCGCGGCCCCCGCCGGCGCGGCGACCTGGGAAGCCGACCCGGCCCACTCCTCGGTGCAGTTCGCGATTCGTCACCTGATGATCAGCACCGTGCGCGGCGAGTTCTCGAAGTTCCTCGCCAAGGCGACCGGCGACCCCGCCAATCCCGCCGGCGCCACGATCGAGGCGGTGATCGACGCGTCGAGCATCGACACGCGCAACGAGAAGCGCGACGGGCACCTGAAGACCCCGGACTTCCTCGACGTCGCGAAGTTTCCGGCGATCACCTTCAAGTCGACCAAGATCGAAAAGGCCGGCGAGGGCAAGGCGAAGGTCACGGGCGACCTCACGCTCCACGGCGTGACCAAGCCGGTCGTGCTCGAGGTCGAGGGTCCGACCGCCGTCATCAAGGATCCGATGGGCAACACGAAGGCCGGGGCCCACGCCACGACGAAGATCAACCGCAAGGACTTCGGCATCACCTGGAACAAGTCGCTCGACGGGGGCGGCCTCATGGTCGGCGAGGAGATCGAGATCACGATCGACATCGAGGCCGTGAAGCAGGGTGAGTGACGACCGCGCCCCGATCCTGGTCGGGGCGGGCCAGCTGACCCAGCGCGACGTCGAGCCCGACCGGGCGCTCGAGCCGGTCGCGATGATGGCCGCCACGGCGCGTCTCGCGGCCGAGGATGCCGGCGCAGGCGACCGCCTGCTCGCCGCCGTCGACTCGCTCGCGGTCGTGAACGTCTTCAGCTTCCCGTACGGCAACGCGCCGCGCCTGCTCGCGGAGCGACTCGGCATCCGGCCGCGCGAGGAGCTCTACACGACCATCGGCGGCAACACGCCGCAGTGGCTCGTCAACGGGGCGGCGGCGAGGATCGCGGCGGGGAAGGCTGGCGTGGTGCTCCTCGCCGGCGCCGAGACCGTGCGCTCGGTCGTGCGCGCGCGCCGCCAGCACGTGCGGCTCGCGTGGGGCGGCGGTGACGGCACGCCGGCCGTCGTGGGCGAGGACCGCGACGGCACGAGCCCGTACGAGACCGCCCACGGCCTCGTGATCCCGACCGTGATCTATCCGCTCTTCGAGAACGCGATCCGCGCGCGGCGGGGCTGGTCGCTCGAGGAGCACGCGCGCCGCCTGGGCGCGCTCTGCAGTCGCTTCGCCGCGGTGGCAGCCGAGAACCCCCACGCCTGGTTCCGCGAGCGCCGCACCCCGGAGGAGATCGCGACCGTCACCGCCGACAACCGGATGATCGGCTATCCGTATCCGAAGCTCATGAACGCCATCCTCGACGTCGACCAGGCCGCCGCCGTGATCATGACGTCGGCCGGCCGCGCACGCGCGCTCGGCATCCACCCGTCGCGCTGGGTGTACCTGTGGGGCGCGGCCGACGCCCACGACCATTGGTTCGTCTCCGAGCGCGTCGACTACGCGAGCTCGCCCGCGATCCGTGCGGTCGGAGAAGCGGCGCTCGCGCAGGCCGGGACCGACGTCGGGGCGATCGATCACTTCGATCTCTACAGCTGCTTTCCGAGCGCGGTGCAGATCGGGCGCGACATGCTCGGCATTCCCGAGGACGACCCGCGTCCGCTCACCGTGACGGGCGGTCTCGCCTACTTCGGCGGTCCCGGAAACAACTACTCGATGCACGCCATCGCGACGATGATGGATCGCCTGCGTGCCGCGCCGGGAACGAAAGGGCTCGTGACCGCGCTCGGCTGGTACCTCACCAAGCACGCGCTCGGCATCTACGGGACGGCGCCGCCGCCGCGTCCGTTCGCGCCGACCGACGGTGCCGCGGTGCAACGGGCGGTCGATGCCGAGCCCGCTCCCGCGCTGGTGGAAGCGGCGAGCGGCCGGGCGACGATCGAGACGTACACGGTGCTCCACGACCGCGACGGCGCGCCCGTGCGCGGCATCGTCGTGGGGCGGACGGAGGACGGCCGCCGGTTTCTCGCCAACACACCCGGCGATCGCACCGTCCTGGACGCGCTCGTCGCGCGCGAGGCCATCGGCGGTCCCGGCACGGTGCGGCGCGACGGCGACACGAACGTCTTCGATCCCGCCTAGATCGGCACGGCCTTGCTCGCAAAGAGCCGGCCGGTCATCGCGGCTGGAAGATCAGGAAGTACTGGTAGGGCAGGAAGGTCGGCTCGTCGACGAGGCGGTAGCCGGCCTCCTCCACCTCCTGCACCACCATCTCGCGCGCGAGCTTGTGGGCCATCTCCGGACCCACGGGCAGCGGTCGCTTCTGCCAGTCGACGACCGCGATGCGACCCCCGGGACGAAGCGCGCGCCGGAGATTGCGCAGGTACGTGATGCGGTCGTCGATGTGGTGATACGTGTCGACGATCAGCACGACGTCGACGAGCCCCGCGGGCAGGCGCGGGTTGTCGGGTGAGGCGAGGATCGGGACGACGTTCGCCGTGCCCTCGCGCTCCGCGCGGGCACGCAGATGGGCGACGAGGTTCGGCTCGAGCTCGACCGCGAACACCGTGCCCGTCGTTCCGACCGCGCTCGAGAGAAGGCGGCTGAAGTATCCGGTGCCGGCGCCGAGATCGGCGACCCGCTGCCCCGCACGCAGCCCCAGCGCGGCGACCAGCTCCTCGGGCTTCTGCCACGCGGCGCGAGCGGGGTCGTCGAACACCTTCGACCAGTAGACCGGGTCGTCGAAGGGATGGTGCACGGTGGCGTCGTGCCCGGAGCCGGCGTGTGCCGATCCGCTCGCGAGGACGAGCGCCAGCACGCAGGCCAACACCGAGCGACGACGACGCGACACACCGCTCGAATAGCCGTCGGCGCGTACACCGTCGAGCACCGTGCGCCGGTGGACGGCCAGTGCCGGATTCGCCCACCAGCGGCCCGATCGCCGGGCCGCGCGGCGACCTATGATTGCGGGCAGGCCGCGATGCAGCTCTTGAAGGTCGAGCGGCAGGCGTCGAGCGCGGCCTTCACCTCGGTGTCGGCGCGGAACGCTTCGCGGCACGTGTCGCGACAGACGAACGCCGTCACCTGTGCCGCGTCGACGCAGACGTCGCAGGTCGCGTCCCCGTTGCACGGGGCGCCGCAGGTCTGCTTCGCCTGATCGAGCGTCGTACGGCATGCGGTCGTGCCGCCGTCGCACCCGGCGAGGGTTCCGCCGCTCGGGAGCTTGCCGGTCGTGAGCACGTCCTCGATCGTGTCGATGCAGGCCTGACGACCCGCAAGGCACGCCTTGCCGCACGCGGGATCGACGCCGCGGCACGCGAACTTCGTCGTCTTGAAGTCGTCACGACACTGCGCGACGCAGGCCCCGAACGTCGTGCGCGCGTCGCGCAGGCAGCTCGGATCGGTCGCGAGCGCCGACCCGGCGGAGAGCCCGATACCGAGCACCAACGCCACTCCCCAACTCTTCATGGTTCCTCCTCGCCCCCGCCTTCCAGGGTCCGGTCGGGGCGGCGAGTGTCAAACAGCCGTCGCGGGGATGCGCGCCCGCAACGCACGGTGCTAGGAGGGGTCCGTGAAGGTCTCCCTCTTCTATCTGCCCACCATCGGCAGCCGCGCCGAGATGGAGCGCGGGATGGCGGGGCTGCGACGCGATCTCTACGGCCGCATGCTGCGCGAGCTCGGCGAGCAGGCGCGTCTCGCGGACGACCTCGGCTACGACTCGATCAGCTTCACCGAGCACCACTTCCACGTCGAGGGGTTCGAGATCTCGAACAACCCGATCCTGCTCGACCTCTTCGTCGCCATGCAGACGCGCCGCATCCGGGTGGGCCAGCTCGGCATCGTGCTGCCGGCGCAGAACCCGATCCGCGTCGCCGAGGACATCGCGATGCTCGACCACATGAGCGGTGGGCGCGCCAACGCCGGCTTCGCACGCGGCTACCAGCGGCGCTGGGTCGACGTCATGGCGCAGCAGCTCCACGGCATCCACGGCGCCCGCCCGCACGAGCACGACGCGATCGACGAGGCGAACCGCGCCGCCTTCGAGGAATCGTTCCGCATCATCAAAAAGGCGTGGACGGAGGATCTCCTCACGCACGACGGACGCTACTGGCGCGTCCCGCCCGGACCGACGCCGTGGGACATCGAGTACACGCGCCGCTTCGGCGCCGGCGTCGAGGACGGAATCGTGCGCGCGGTCGGCGTGGTGCCGAAGCCGCTCCAGATCCCGCACCCGCCGCTCTTCCAGCCGTTCGCGTCCTCCGACCGCAGCATCCGGTGGTGCGCCGAAGAAGGCGTGACCGCGATCCTGCCGCCGCTCCACCCGGTGCTCGAGGAACGCCTCGTGCGCCTCTATGCCGACGTCTCCGGCCGCCCGCTGGGCGACGGCGTCGGCGTGCTCCGCGACGTCGTCGTCGCGCGCACCGACGACGAGGCGATGGCGCTCTGGAACGACAGCGGCGCGTACTGCGGCGGGGCCTGGTTCGCGCCGTTCGGCTTCTCGCGCGGGCTCGCGCACCCGGACACGGGCGAGACGCCGGACCTCTTCGCCGAGAGCCTGGCCCTGGTCGGCTCGGCCGATACGGTCGCGCGCCAGCTCGAGCGCCTGCGAGCGCGGCTCCCCGTGCGCTGGCTCTTCGCATGGACCTACAACGGCCTCGTGCCGCACGCAGAGCTCCTGCGCTCGATCGAGCTGTTCGCGCGCGAGGTGCTGCCGCGGGCATCGCGCTAGCCCGGGGCCATCGGATTCGTGCGTACGCGCTTGGTGGGGACGCGGAAGCCGTCCCGGAGGGACGCCACCTGCTCGACCTGCTCGGGGGTGAGCTCCTTGCGCACGTCGAGCGCGGTCGTGACGCGCGCGCGGACGAGCTCGCTGCGGATCTCCAGCTCCTGCTGAACCAGGGGATCGAGGTCCTGCTCGCTCAGGTCGCCTGGGCCGAGGAGTCTGTCCTCGATGGCGCGCTTCGCCGCCTTGTCGTCGGCGGCGAGCTGATGCAGCGCGCGCGTGTGCGTTCGCAGGACGCTCTGGACCGAGTGGCGTTGATCCGCGGTGAGGTCGAGCGCGTGCAGGGCGGAGGGTGTTCCGAAGAACGCACCCGCACCGATTCCGCCGTCGTCGTGCGTCTGACGTCCGAGAGCCGGCAAGGTCGCGGTGACGCCCACCACGAACGACGTCACCGCGAGGATGCTCGGCAGGTTGCGTCGCGTTTCGACGTCCAGTGTCGCCATGCTCCTTGCTCCTTTTGTTGATGGGACGGCGAGCCGTACGCCGTTGTTCACGGCGTGGCGGAACTCCTCGGAGCTAGGCGCGCACGCGTCCGGCGGCGAACGCGATCCAGCCGAGCGCGCCGACGACCACCGCGAGCGCGCCGGGCAACGTCACGGCGTCGGCGACGAGGCCGATGAGCGGTGGGCCGGCGAGAAGCCCCACGTAGCCGGCAGTGCCGACGGCGGCGATCCCCTCGCTCGGCGCCACGCCGGGGAGGCGTCCCGCCGCACGGAAGACGATGGGAATCAGGTTCGCGATGCCGAACCCGACCGCTGCGAAGCCAGCGATCGCGGCGCCCGGGCGCCCGAGCAGGAGCGCGCCGCCGAACCCGAGCGCGGCCGCGGCCGTGCACAGGCGGACGAGCCGCGTGTCGCCGAGGCGCGCGACGAGCGCGTCGCCGAGGAAGCGTCCCGCCGCCATGGCGAGCGAGAACGCGGCGAAGCCGAGCGCAGCCGTCGCCGCGCTCGTGCCGAGCGACCGCTGCAGGTAGATCGCGCTCCAGTCGCCCATCGCGCCCTCGGAGAGGAGCGCCAGGAACGCGATGGCGCCCAGGCCGACGAGCGCGCCGGACGGCAGTGCGAAGCGCCGCCCCTCATCGCGGACGTCGGCCGCGGGCGGCATGAGCGCGAGCGACGCGATCGCCGTCGCGAGACCGAAGCAGAGCGTCGCGCCGGCGACGTGCGCGACGGACGACGTGCCCGCGCGCAGCGCGAGCGCAGCGAGACCGGCGCCCGCGAGCCCGCCCACGCTCCACATGGCGTGGAGCGACGACATGATCGGGCGTGGCCAGCGCGCCTCGACCGCCACCGCATGCGCGTTCATCGAGACGTCGAGCGCACCGTTGCCCGCGCCGACCAGGAAGAGCGCCGCCACCAGCGCGGGCAGCGTCGGCGCGAGCACCGGCAGCAGCAGCGCGCCGAAGAAGAGGGCCGCACTCGCCCGCACGACGGTCCGGCTGCCGGCGCGCCCCGTCACCCATCCGGAGAGTGGAATGCCGACGAGCGCGCCCGCCGCCATCGACAGGAGCGCGAGCCCGAGGACGCCCGGCGCGAGAGCGAGCTTCATCTGCACCATGGGAATGTGCGGCACCCAGCTCGCGAGTCCCGCGCCGTTGGCGAAGAACACGACCGCGAGCGCGACCCGTGCCGTGGTCGGCGGGTTCTGCATCGACGACGAGATGCCGGACGCTGGCATGAGGTGTCAGCCGTTCGGCGCCGCCAGCAGGGGTGCGATCGCCGCGCCGATGGCGTCGCCCGCGACCCGGTGGCCCTCGGCAGACAGATGAAGCCCGTCGACGTACAGGTCCTTGCCCTCGGCGCGGTAGATCGGGGTGAGGTCGAGCGCCGCCGCCCCGACTTGGGGCGCGAGGCCGAGGTAGCGGGCCCGTGCCGGCTCGGCCGCGCCGGCGACCGCCTCGATCGTCGGATGCCACACGAGCAGCACCCGCACGCCGCGCGCACGTCCCGCTTCCGCGATCGCGCGGTACGTGGCGAGGTTCTCGTCGGCCAGGCGCTCGAGGTCGGCGGCCGGCTTCGCCGTCTTGTAGGCCGTCACGACCTTGTAGGACCCGAGCACGAGCAGCTCCTCCCAGGCGGTGCGGGGGCTGTGGTTCATGTAGGGCACCTCGCCGACGTGCGTCTTCTCGCGACGGAAGTCGTCCTCGAGCGCGGTCACGATCCACACCGAGCTGTCGAAGCCGCCGCTCTCGCCGACGAGGCCGAGGATGTTCTGCGGGCCCCAGCCGTTCACGCCGGCGTCGAGCCACTCGACGCGGACTCCTCGGGACGCGAGCGCACGTGCCGCCACCGCGGCGAAGAGCGCGTCGTCGTCGACGTAGCTGCCGCCCCAGGTGACCGAGTCGCCGAGAAAGAGCAGGCGCACGACGCCGGGCGGGCGCGTGGCCGCGACGTCGGGTCCGCGCACGCCGAGCGCGTTCACGTGGACGCGCGCGCCGCCGATCCGCCGTCGCGTCTGGTCGGGGAGCGGCCGATAGCCGTACGCGAGACGATTGTCGTACAGCACGGGATCGCCGAGACCGAACGCGCGCAGCGCGACCTCGCCGAGTCCCGCCGCCGCGACGACGCCGAGCGCGAAGACGAGCACGGTCCCGAGCCATCCCGATCGCATGCGAGCCTTTGTACACGCTGCGCGCCCTTGCGTCCCGTCGGGGCAGCGACTAGCGTGCGCGCCGTGAACGCGAGCGTGCACCTCCTCGGGCGGGTTCTCCCCGCGACCGTGCACATCAAGTCGCAGATTCCCGCCGACCATCCGTCGGCGCGCATCCTCGGCACCGAGCGCATGGGATCGGGCACGGTCATCGACACGAACGGTCTCATCCTCACCGTCAACTACGTCGTGCTCGGCGCGAGTGAGATCACCGTCACGCTCCTCGACCAGCAGGAGTACGCGGGCACGGTCGTGAAGCACGACTTCCGCTCGGGGCTGGGGCTCGTCCGCATCGGCGAGACGGGTCTGCCCGCGCTCCCGATGCGCCGCTCGACCGAGGCGCACGTGGGGGACGACATCTTCATCCTGGCGAGCATCGGTGGGGGGCAGGCGCGCCTGTCGACGGGCAACATCAGCTACATCGGGCCCTTCGACGCCAACTGGGAGTACGTGATCGACCGCGGGATCATGACCACGGCCATGAACCCGGGGCTGGGCGGCGGCCCGCTCCTGAACTCGCTCGGGCACGTCCTCGGCGTCGTGTCGCTCAACCTGAACGAGATCGGCAAGTTCTCGCTCGCGATCCCGTCGGAGTACTACCTCGATGCGAAGGACGCGTTCCTCGCGGCCGGCGCCCCCGGCATGGGGACGCGCGCCTGGCTCGGCGTCTTCTGCTACGCGATGAACGACCACGTCGTCGTCGCGGGCGTGCTGCCGGGCGGACCGGGCGACCTGGCGGGGCTCAAGGCCGGCGACGTCATCCTCGGAGTCGACGATCGCGACGTGGCCGATCGGGCGACGCTCTACCGGTACATGTGGACGCGGCAGCCCGGCGAGCCGGTGGCCGTGCGGATCTTCCGCGGCAACCAGGCGCGCACGGTCACGATCGCCGCCGGGGACGTGGTGGCGTTCTTCGCATGATCGTCGCATAGCCCCGTGCGAGCGACGATGCCCTTGGGCGACTTCCTGGTCGCCTACCTCCAGAAGATCGGCGTCACGCACCTGTTCGGTATCCCGGGCGATCTCGTGCTGCGGCTCTTCTTCCGGCTGGCCGAGCGCCGCGGTATGCGCGTGGTCACGCTCTCGCACGAGCCGGGCGTCGGGTTCGCGGCCGACGGCTACGCGCGCGCGACCGGCCGGATCGGCGTCGCGTGCGTCACCTACGGCGCCGGCGGCCACAACATGGTGAATCCGGTCGCCGGCTCGTTCGCCGAGCGCGTGCCCGTGCTGGTCGTCAGCGGCGGGCCGGGCGCCGGCGAACGCAAGCTCGGCACGTTGATCCATCATCAGGCGAAGGAGGTCGAGTCGCAGCTCCGCATCTATCGCGAGGTGACGTGCGCGGCGCATCTCCTGGACGATCCCCGCACCGCCGCCGAGCAGGTCGACGAGGTCGTGCGGACCGTCTGGCGCGAGCAGCGGCCGGGCTACCTCGAGATCCATCGCGACATGGTCGACCGGCGCGTCGTGGTGCCGCGCGCTCTGCGGGCGTGGGACGGGACGCTGGCGTTCGCGCGCTCCGACGAGGCGAACCTCGCCGAGGCGGTGCGCGACGCCGCCGAGCGCCTGGACGCCGCGCGCCGTCCGATCGTGAGCGTCGGCATCGAGGCCTACCGCTACAAGCTCGGCCGTGACGTCCGTCTGCTCGCCGAGAAGATCGGCGCGCCGGTCGTGACGACGGTGCTGTCCAAAGGCGCCTTCCCGATGGACCACCCGCTCTACCTGGGCGTCCACATGGGCGCGATCTCGCCGGCGCCGATCGTCCGGCGCGTCGCGCGCGCCGATCTCATCCTCAACCTGGGCGGGATGCGGACGGACATGGATCAGGGCGTCGGCGATCCGATCGGCGCCGAGCGCGCGATCGCCGCCGTCGACGGCCGCGTCGACGTGAGCTTCCACAGCTACCGCGACGTGCACATCCGGGACTTCGTACGCGGCCTGCTCCGCGTCCGCCTGCACCGGCACCGCGAGCGCGTGCGCTACGTGAACAACCTGCCGACCGAGACCCGGCCGCTCGACGCATCGCTGCGCGTCGCCGATCTTCTGTGCGAGCTGAATCGCTTCCTCGCCGGTCGCCGCGGCTACACGGTCGTCGCGGAATCGGGCGACATGCTGTTCGCCGGGCTCGACGTGAAGGTCGACCGCGGCGGCGGCTATCTCGCGCAAGGGTTCTACGCCTCGATGGGCTTCGGTGTCCCGGGCGCGCTTGGCGCGGAGCTCGGCACCGGCACGCGACCGATCGTGCTGTCGGGCGACGGGGCGTTCCAGATGACGGGTCCCGAGATCGCGCAGGCGCCGCGCTACGGCCTGCGGCCGATCGTCGTCGTCGTCAACAACGGCGGCTGGCAGATCTTCCGCCCGGTCGTCGAGCGTCCCGAGCTGCTCGCGGTGCCGAGCTGGCCGTACGCCGACCTTGCGCGCGCCTGGGGCGGCCTCGGCGTCCGCGTGCGGCACGTCGGCGAGCTGCGGCGCGCCTTCGAGCGGGCGGCGAAGGAAAAAGGTTTCGTCGTCATCGAAGCGGTGGTTGCGCAGGACGACCTTTCGCCGGTATCGCGGAAGTACATCCAGGCATCGGCACGGCGGGGGCGGGGGCGATGATCACACCGGGGCGACGATACGACGACCTCGTGGCGCACTTCCGATGGGACGTTCCGGCCGAGTTCAACTTCGGTGCGCTCGTCGACGCGTGGGCGACCGATCGAAGCCGTATCGCCCTCTACTGGGAGAACGAGGCCGGACGCAGCGAACGCCACACCTTCTGGGACGTCGCCAAGGCGTCGAACCGCGTGATGAACGCGCTCGCCGGCCTCGGCGTGCGCCGCGGCGACGCGGTCCTCGTCATGCTGCCGCGCGTCCCGGCGTGGCAGGCGGCGATCATCGGAACCCTCAAGCTCGGAGCGATCGTGATCCCGTGCACGGCGTCGCTGCGGGCGAAGGACATCGCGTATCGGGTCGGCCACAGCGGCGCCCGCGCCGTCGTCACGACGGCGGCGCAGGCCGCCGAGGTCGATGCCGCCGTGCCCGACCGCGCGACCCTTCCCGTACGACTCGCGCTCGGCGGCGCGCCCGCCGGCTGGCACGACCTCGACGCGACGCTCGCGCGGGCACGGGCGACCGGCACGCCGGCGCGCACGCGCTCCGACGAGCCGGCGATCTGCTTCTACACCTCGGGGACGACCAAGGAGCCGAAAGCCGTCCTCCACGCGCACGGCTACACGTTCGCGCACCGCTGGACCGGCGAGTACTGGCTCGACCTGCGGCGCACGGATCTGCACTGGACGACGTCCGACACGGGCTGGGCCAAGGCCGCGTGGGGCGTGCTCTACGGGCCGTGGATGAACGGTGTCCCCGTGCTCATGTTCGACGGGCGCTTCGATCCCGAGCGCGAGATGGGACTCCTCGAGCGCTACGAGGTCTCGGTCTTCTGCGCGCCGCCGACTGAGTACCGGCTGCTGGTGAAGCAGGACCTCTCCAGGTGGCGGCTCCCGCGCCTGCGCCATTGCGTCGGCGCCGGCGAGCCGCTGAATCCCGAGGTCATCCATACCTGGCACGAGCGTTTCGGCCTGCTCGTCCACGACGGCTACGGGCAGACCGAGAGCTGCGTGCTGGCGGCGAACCTGCCGTTCCTCCCGATCCGTCCGGGCTCGATGGGGAAGCCGTTTCCCGGACACGACCTGCGGGTGATCGGCGACGACGGCGCCGAGGTGGCGGCGGGCGAGGTCGGCGATCTCGGGCTGCGCGGCACGCCGCCGTCGCTCTTTCGCGAGTACTGGAAGAATCCCGAGGAGACGGCCGCGTGCCGGCGCGGCGATTGGTATCTCACCGGCGACCGGGCGCGTCGCGACGAGGACGGCTACCTCTGGTTCGTCGGCCGCGCCGACGACGTCATCATCTCCGCCGGCTATCGCATCGGGCCGTTCGAGGTGGAGAGCGCGCTCCTCGAGCACGCCGCCGTCCTGGAGTCCGCCGCCGTCGCGAGCCCCGATCCCGACCGGGGCGAGATCGTCAAGGCATTCGTCGTCCTGCGGCCCGGGCAGACGCCCGGCGACGCGCTCGCCCGCGAGCTGCAGGACCACGTGAAGAAGGTGACCGCGCCCTACAAGTACCCGCGCGAGATCGAGTTCGTGGACAGCCTGCCGAAGACCGTCTCGGGCAAGATCCGGCGCGTCGAGCTGCGGGAGCGCGAACGCCGGAGGAAAGCCACCGCCTAGCTAGGGCGCCATCAGGGCCGACGGCTGGCAGGACGCCCGGGTTTGCCAGTAGGGTGTCGCCGACGGACCGGGGTAGGTGTCCGTCGGGGGTGACCGCATGAGGACCATCGTCGGCATCGCCGTGGCTGCGGCGATCGGGTTCGGCGCTGCCAGCGTCCGCGCGGACACCTACGTCGTGAACAGCACGGTCGACGCGGTGGACGTCGCCATCGGCAACGGGGCGTGCGCGGCGGCGAGCGGGGCGTGCACGCTGCGCGCCGCGGTGCAGGAGGCGAACGCCCACGCCGGCGCAGACGTCGTCACGCTGCCGGCGGGGCTGTTCGTCTTGTCGCTCATCGGTCCCGGCGAGCTCGCCGGGGCCACCGGCGACCTCAACGTCACCGACACGCTCGAGATCGACGGCGCGGGGCGGGACGCCACCATCATCGACGGGCTCCACAGCGATCGGGTTCTCCACTCGACGGCGAGCGACCTCACCGTGCGCGACCTCACCCTGCAAAACGGCCTCGCCTCGACGGCCGGCGGCGGCCTGGAGCAGGCCGCGGCCGGGAACGTCACGATCGAACGCGTCCGCTTCGAGGGCAACCACGCCGCCTCGGCCGGCGCACTGATGATGGGCAACGGCGCGCTCACGATCTCCGACAGCGCGTTCGACGCGAACAGCGCCGACGGCGCCGGCGGCGGCGGCCTCGTCGGTGGATCAGGGCCCGTCACCGTCGCGAACACGACGTTCACGAGCAACGTGAGCGTCGCGCAGTCGGGTGGCGCGTTTGCGATGGACGTCGGGGGAGCCGTCACGTTCACGAATTGCGTCTTCACGTCGAACTTCGCCGCCACCTTGGCCGGCGGGCTCGGGGTGGCGAGCGCCGCGACGTTCTCGCTCGACGGGTGCACGTTCGACGACAACCTGGCCGGCACGGGGGGCGCGTTCTTCTATCAGGGCGGGGTGGGCCCGAGCAGCATCACCGTCACGAACACCAAGGCACGCTCGAACTTCGCGGCCTCGACCGGCGGCGGCTTCCTCGAGGGCCAGACGATCCGGGTGTCGGGCAGCGAGTTCGCCGACAACGTGAGCCTGACCGGAAATGGCGGAGGTCTTCACCTGATGGCGACCACGGAGGCGACCGTGGAGACGACCGTGCTCCGTCGCAACACGGTGGGCGACGGCCTCGGAGCTGGCCTCGGCGCCGCGTCGGGTGGTGCGGTCACGTTGACCGACGTGGAGGCGAGCGACAACGCTGGCCGGGTGGGTGGCGGGGTCTACGTCACCGCCGCGAGCGCCGTCCTGACGCGGGTTCGGCTTCTGCGCAACGAGGCCACGATGTTCGGCGGGGGCGCCGCACTTTTCGGCGCGACGACCGTGGGCGATTCCACCGTCGACGGCAACATCGGGGGCGGCATCGGCGGAGGACTCTACCTCTTCGGACCCACGTCGGACGTCACGAGCTCGACCGTATCCGGGAACCGCACCGTGGGGGCAGGCGGCGGTGCGGCGTTCGTGGGCGTGGCGACGGTGACCAACGTGACGTTCTCCGGAAACGCCGCCGACGGTTTCGGTGGCGGCGGGTACGTGGAAGGCACGGTCACGATGCGCAACGTGACGCTCGCCGACAACACGGCACCCATGGGGAGTGCCCTCCGGTGGGAGACCGGCAGCCTGACGCTCGCGAGCTCGATCGTCACCGGCGCGGCCGGAAACCATTGCTTCGGGGTCACCTCGGGCGACTTCAACCTCGATTCCGACGGGACGTGCGGGCTCGGCGGCGCCAACGATCGGAGCCACGTCGATCCGCAGCTGGGCCCGCTCGCCGACAACGGCGGCCCGACGCTCACGCACCTGCCGGCGGCCACGAGCCCCGCCATCGACGCGGCCAACCCGAGCGGCTGCCCGGCGACCGATCAGCGCGGCCAGGCGCGGCCCACCGACGGCAACGGCGACGCCGCGGCCGTCTGCGACATCGGCGCGGTCGAGTTCCTGGACCTGTGCCTCGCCGATCCGAACAAGACGCTGCCCGGCATCTGCGGGTGCGGCGTGCCCGAT
>DATJZY010000113.1 GCA_035577985.1 Candidatus Eisenbacteria bacterium | reverse complement strand
GTGCTCCTGTGGAGCGTGCCCGATTTCGGGACGTACACCCGCCACCTGTCCACGTGCTGGAGCGACCGTGCGGTCCGGCGCTGGACCGAGTATGCGCGCACGTGGCGGGTCGACCATCGCGAGACGCTGCTCGTGCCGAGCGACTGGTGCGTGACGCATCCGGACTGGCGGGAGCGCCGGCCCGCGTCCGGCCGCCGGCGCTAGGCGGAGCCGACGAGCGCGCCGACCGCCACGCGCTGACGGCGGTGGACCATCTCCGCGGCCGCCAGCGCCACGAACGCTGCTGCCAGCATGGCCAACGCGGTCCATTCGAGCTGCGGCAGCGATCCCCACCACACGCGTCCGCCGAACTCGCCGCGGAAGAACTCGAGCCCGGCCGCGCTGGCCGACAGGACCACGAGGCCGACGAGCGCCACCTGACCGTCGTACCGCTTGCGGCGCTGGACCCACAGCGCGACCGCGGCCAGGGCGAGGCCGGCCGCCATGAAGTAGATCTGCAACGGGTGCACCGGCAGCGACCGCGTGGCGCCCGGCTCGAGCCAGCCGAGATATTCCTGAGTCGCGTAGACCGCGCTCTGCGGGGGGAAGGTGATCGCCCACGGCCAATCGCACGTCGTCCCGAAGCAGCAGCCGTGAAGCAGACAGCCCACCCGCTGGATCGCGAGGGCGACACCGACGACGGGCGTGACGCCGTCGCCGAACTTCCCGAGCGGCAGGCCTTGCCGCCGCGTGACCCACGGGGCCGCCGCCACGAGCGCGATGACGGCGCCCCCGACGTGGAAGCCGCCGATCCAGGGCTTCAGCACGTCGACCGGATGGTCCGCGTAGACGTTCCAGAAGTTGAGCGCGAAGTGGGCCCGGGCACCGGCGAGCGCCACGAGGGACAGGACGACGCTCGCCCGCCGGACGCGACCGACGTCGAGGCCCTCGAGCGACGCCGCCCAGCGCGGGCCGATCCACCAGGTGAAGACGACCGCGACGAGCAGCATCGCGTCGCCCGACGTGACGCGAAGGAACGGGAGGTCGATCAGGATCGGATGCATGCGTCAGGAGGCGGACCGGCACGACGTGACCTGCGCCACGCCGTGCCGAATCCGGATCGGATCTCGATCAGCCCCCGGTGCCGGCGCCGCAACCGCACGAGGGCGTCGTGGTGCCACAGGCGCTGCTGCAGTACGGGCACGTACCGGTCGCGCAGTGCGTTCCGACGCAGGAGCCGCCGGAGCACGACGAAGCGTCCGTACAGATGTTCGTGTCGTTGCACGTGGTGCCGTTCGTGTTGGACAGGCCGTCGAACGATACGTTCGTGTGGCTGCACGTCGGACTGGACGGAGCCCCGGTGCAGTAGTCGAACGTACACACGCTGCCGTCCGACGCACATGCGGTCCCGTTCGCGATCGGGTTGCCGGCATAGGGGGGGCCGTTACCGCCGCAGTTCTTGTGGGCGTCGCACTGTTCGCCCGACGTACACGAGTTGGCGTCGTCGCACGGCGCTCCGGCCCCGCGATTGAAGTGCTTGCAGGCGCCGGTCTTGTTGCACTCGTCGTCGGTGCACGTATTGCTGTCCGACGTGCACGCGGTGCCCTGGTCCTTGTTGTTCACTACGCAGGCTCCCGAGGCCGTGTCGCACGCGTCGAACTTGCACACACCCGGGTTCGTGTTCGGGCAACTGATGGTCGTCACGTTGTAGCAGCCGCCCGCGGTGCCGTTGCACCTGTCGACCGTGCACTGGTTGCCGTCGAGATCGCACGGCGTGTTGACGGCCGAAGCCGGGTGGGTGGATTGGCACGTCGTCGTGTTGGGATTCAGGCAGATGTCGTCGGTGCACCGAATGCCGTCGCTGCACATGTCGGTGCCCGATCCGGTGCAGGCCTTCGCCTGACAGCTGCGCTGAACGCAGTCGATGTTGTTGCCGTTGATGTCTTTGTCGCGGCACGGCGTCCCGTCGGCCTCTTTCGTGCCGCCGCCGCAGTCACCGTCGTCGTCGCACTTGGTGTTCTTGCTGCAGTCGTTGAAGTCGTCGCAGGCGGTGCCGCTCGCCTGATACGTGCAGGTGTTGGTACAGCACCGATTCGTCGCCGCACCCGTATCGCACTGCTCACTGCCCTCCAGGAGGCCGTTGGGTGCACCGCCTACGCACGCGGCGTCCGACCTCCCGGCGGACGCGATGAAGAGAAGCGCTCCTGCTAGAAAGATCAAGACCGTCGCCAGCCGCTGCGTCATAGCCCTTCCCCCTTTTGCGTTGGTGTGGCGCGTTTCCACTCACGACCAGATCGGATGTTGCCCGTTAGCATGGCAGGTGCGTGGTCTGTCAAGGGATTTGTTGCTGAATTTGCGGTTCCGTGAGCTAGCTGCGGCGCGTCACGGCCCGGTGCGGGCGCTGATCGCAAGCTATCGCGACGACGACGTCGTGCGCCGGTGCCGGGCGACACCGGCGAGCGCGGCGAGCAGCGCGGCGAGGAGCCACCAGCGACTCCAGGACGCGGAGACCGCCTGCGGACTCGCCGGTACGTGAACATCCGTCGCGGCCGGCATCGGCGTATGTGCATCGGCGACGTGTTGAGGAGCCGCCGTCCTGTCGGTCGGGCGATCGACCTGTGCCGTCGCCGTGATCTCGGCGTCGGGTTGCTCACCGAGCCGGCGCAGCGCCGCACGCGCGAGCATGCGGCCGTCGAGATCGAGGGCAGCGGCGAGCTGTTGATCGAGCGCCATTACTGGTTGGCGGCGATAGCGACGCAGGGCGCGCCGCAGGATCGCCCGGGACTGGAGGTCGACGAGATCGCGTGTGGCGCGGTCCGCCGTCGCCGTGTCGGGATCTCCGGCCAACGACTGGAGCAGGGCGATGCCCTCGGCCCGCTGGCCGTTGCGGACGAGGGACCAGGCTTCGCCGTAGCGCGCGTCGTCGGTGAGGGGTGTGTTCGGATACTCTGCCGCAAACCCGCGGAAAAGCACGGCTGCCGTGCCGAAATCGCGTGCCCAATAGTACGCGTAGGCGCGCCCGAGCTGGGTCGCGATCCGTAGCGAGAACGACGTCGCCCCGCTGCCGATGCGCTGAAAGTCCTCGACCGACTGCGAGGTGTGTCCGTCGGCTGCGTCGAGCAGCGCGAGGATGCCCGATACGGCGGCGAGCGTCGGCTCGCCGGCCCGATCGGAGACCGAAGCCTCTACGATCTGGAAGTGGGTCCGCGCGGTACCGATGTCGCCGCCGGCGAGCGCGATCCACCCGAGGCCGAGGTTCGCCCACGTGGCCCAGGGCGTTCCTTCGCTCGCCGCGAGCGCCCGGACGAACGTCGTCTGGGCAGCAGGCGTCTGTCCGCTGCGCAGGTAGGCGTCGGCCAGCGCGAGCAGCGCCGGTGGTGGAAGGTTCTCGACGCCGTATGCACGCAGCGCCAACACCGCGCGACGGTTCCGCGCCGGATTCTCCATGTAGGACGACAGCGCCTGCAGGGTCGTGGCGTCGAGAACGGATGGTGGGGCGCCGTCCGTGGCCTGGCCGTCGACCCGCCCGCTCGCCAGGACGAGGGTCGTGACGATCGCCGCCGTGACGCGTGACATCGGAGATGGCGCGGAGCGTCGCTCGGAGGGGATCGTTCGCGGCATGTACGACGGATCGTTCGTGCCAGTCAAGATTGGGCATGCGACTCCGAGGGAGAGACATCATGATCTGTCCCTTGACCCGTGCCAGCGAGCTAGCGCCGGCGTCCGCGTTCGCGTGTGGAGGTTGACAGGGCGCCGCAACGTGAGGAATGGTCGGCGCCCGCGGATGACGGACGCTGCGACGCTCGCAGGGACGCTCGGTGCCGCAGCGGCGCCTGCGGTTCTGCTCGCGTTCGTTCTCGGAGCGCGTGACGCCTTCATCGCGACGAGACGCAACTCGTTCGTGCGCATCGGCGACTACCTGTGGGTGTACGTCGCCATCCCGATCGTCGCGCTGACGGTCCTCGTCCTGCCGCTCGGCGCCGTCGTGGCGCTCGGCGGGTTCGCGGCCGGGCTGGCGGCTCGCACGGTTGCGGCTGCCTCCGCGGGCAGCATTGCCGCCCTCTGTTTCGCGATCGAGACCCGCGAATTTCTCGAGCGGATCCGGGGCACGATGGATCGCGCCCACGTCGACGCGCCGTCGCGACGGCGCGCGCTCGCCGTGGTCGGAACGGCGGCCGGGCTGGCCGCGTGCCTCGCGGTCGCCGCGGTCGCCGCCATCTTCTGGAAGCTCGGACCGCTCGGCCGCCTGGCGATCGCGGTGGCGATCGTCGATCTCGCGCTCCTTCCGCCGCTCGTGCGCCTCGCCCTCCGGGAGCTTCCGCTCGCATGGGTCGCGCGGAGGCGCCGGCGTCCCACCGAAGCGCGAGCCGATGCGACGCGCCGCCCGTCCGTCGTGCTGATCTCGATCGACACGCTCCGTGCCGATCGTATGCGCGCCCTCGGCGGGCGCGGGCTCATGCCGAACCTCGATCGCCTTGCCGCCGCGGGCGTCCTCTACGAGAGGGCGATCGCACAATCGTCGTGGACGCTGCCGTCGGTCGCATCCTTCTTGACCGGCCTCCACCCGTCGCGTCACGGCGCGGGATGGGCCCTCAACGGCTTCGATCTCCTCGCCCGCGCGCCGCTGCGCTCCGGAACCTGGACCGTCGCGCAGGGCCTGCGTGCAGCGGGCTATCGCACGCACGCCGTCGTCGCGAATCCCTACCTGGCGCTTCCGTTCGGCCTCGCCCAGGGGTTCGATACGTACGACAACGTGAGCCTCGAATCCGAGATGGCCATCTGCCTGCGCACGACGCTCGCCGCCCGGCTGGTCGGGCCGGCGCTCGGAACCCGGGTCAGCGGCAACGGCGACGTCGTGACCCAGCGGGGTCTCCGCCGGCTCCGCGAGCTGCGCGCCGGCGCGCGGGATCAGCCCTACTTCCTGTGGCTCCACTACATCGACCCTCATGCCCCGTACGGCTGCGGAGGCGACAAGTCATTCCGCGGTGACACCTTGCTCGCGGAGATCGAGCACGACGGTGCGGAGCTGCGCGATCGCTTCGAGGCCATCGCCCGACTCCGTGCCGGCGAGATCCGGCTGAGCCCGGCGGAGAAGGCCCAGATGGTGGCGCTCTACGACGCCGGGGTAGCGGACGTCGATCGCTGTCTCGGGGAGATCCTCGACGCCGTCGCGCCGGGGGACGACACGCTCATCGCGGTCGTCTCCGACCACGGCGAGGAGTTCTGGGAGCACGGCGGCGTCGAGCACGGCCACACGTTCTACGACGAGTTGGTGCGCGTCCCGCTCGTCCTCGCCGGAGCGGGGCTTCCGCGCGATCATCGGGTGGCGGAGCTCGTTCGATTGATCGATCTGCCACCCACGATGTTCGACCTCCTGCATCTTCCGGCGCCGAGCGACCTCGACGGGACGAGCATGCTGCGTCCCACCGGCGCGGAACGGGTGGCGCTGTGCGAAGGGCTGCTGTTCGCCGAGGACAAGGTGGCGATCCGTACCGCGCGCTGGAAGTACGTTCGATCCGCGAACGGCAAGGAGGAGCTGTACGACCTCGAGACCGATCGGCTCGAGCTGCGGGACGTGGCCGCGAGCGCGGATCTCGAATGGGCTCGGGAGCTGATCGCCGCGAGCGGAGCGGGCGCGCCCCAAGCCGAATGCATCGACGACCATGCTGCCGACGGACCCGCCATCCGCGAGGCGCTCCGACACCTCGGCTACGCATAGCGCCGCGCGCCCTCAACCGCGCTCGTCGCGCGAATGCCGGCGAGCGAGCAGCCACCACAACGCGGCGCTGCCGGCGACGATCCCGATGACGAGCACGAGAGCGGCGAAGCTCGTCCCGGCGACTGGACGGGGCCGCGCAGACGGCTCCGCCTGGAGCGCAGGCTCCGTGGCCGGCCGCGCGAGCGCGCGGTCGCCCGCCGGCACGGCCACGGTGGACGGCGCATCGGCGACATCCGCCAGCGCGGCGCGCGCGAGCTCCCTTCCGTCGACGTCGAAGAGCGCGAGCACCTGGTCGGCGGGACTCCCGAGCGGGACGCGCCGATAGCGCTTCATGGCCCCGCGCGTGATCGCGCGCGGCTCGAGATCGACGAGGGCGCGCGCGGTGCGCTTCGTTTCCGCTTGCAGCTCCGTCGGCGACGCGAGGGCGCGCAGGCGTTCGAGCGCCTCGTCGTGCGCGCCTGCACGCCATCGCGCCCAGGCCGCCCCGTACGCGGCGTCGTCGGCGAGGATCGATCCCGCGTCCGTGCGTGCGACCTCGTCGAACTCCGCGGCAGCGACCTCGTAGGCGCGCGTCCAGTAGTGCGCGTACGCGACGCCGAGCCGCGCCAGCGGGCGGAGCGGCGGCGGCACGCCGGGCGCCGTAGCCGCCGCGCGCAGCGTCGCGATCGCCCGATCCGTTTGGTGCTCCGCCGCGTCGATCAATCCGAGCGCGACCGGCGCGACCGGGTGGCCGAGCCCCGTCTCGTCGGCGTGCTCGTAGTGTCCGCGTGCGTGACGGAATTCGCCCGCGACCATGTCGAGCCAGCCGAGTGTCAGGTGCGTCCAGTCGATGGCCGGCGGCCCCGCGTGCTCCGCGACGATGCCGTCGAGGACGCGGCGGGCTTCTCTCGGACGCCCGCTTCGGGTCCAGGCGTCGGCGAAGGCGATCCGGACGCCGGCCGGCGTGTCGGGCGACGCCTGGCGGGCGAGCGCCAACAACGCGCGGCGGCTCGCCTGCGCATCGCGGACCTAGTTCAAGAAGATGTTCGCGACGGCAGGATCGCCGCCGTCCAGCGCTGCGGCATGCGACGCCGGACCGGCGTGCACCGCCAGCACGCAGGCGACGACGAATGCGCCCCGGCGTCGCAGCGACCCCATGAGCCGCTTGCTTAGTTGATCTGGACGGTGACGCCCACCGGCTGGGGTGTCTCGAAGAAGGCGGCGAATCGGTCGTCGCCCTTCAAGTACCATTCCAGGAACGGAATCACCCAGCGCAGCACGGCGAGGTGTGCCTCGTCCTGGGTGAGCGTCACGGGCGGATTGCAGTCGGGGCTGGGGAAGCAGCCGTCCGAGTAGGCGAAGTGCCCGGTGTTCGCGATCTCGACGAAGTACTTCGGGGTTGCCGCCAGATCGTACTGGCTCCGCGTAGCGTTGTTGTTCACGACGCTGTCCGCGGTCGAGATCATGGTGAGCGACGGTATGGTCAGCACTGGGTGCGAGGGGGGGACGGCCGCGGCCATGGGGATGGCGACGCGATAGCGGGTGTCCTGCGTCGCTGCGAGGTAGGTCGTGAAGCCGCCGAAGGAATGTCCCGACATGCCGATGCGGGTCGGGTCGAGGACGCCGAAGAACGCCGATCCCGGGTTCGCGTTCTCCGCCAGCATCTGATCGAGCGTGAAGCGGACGTCCTGGGGTCGTTCGACCGCGGACGCGAGCTGCGCTTGCGGCGTGCTGCAGGTCGGGAACTCGAAGAGCGTGTTGCCGGGGTGCGGCGGCGCGATGACGACGTAGCCGCGCGAGGCGACGAGCGGCCACAGGAACAGGCTCTGGGTCGGGAAGCCGCACGAGCCGTGCGAGAACATGACGACGGGGTAGGGCGCCCCCGATCCGTCGACGGGCGCGTCGAGGACGCCGTCGTACCGCCCGTCGATCGGCCCGGCGCCGGGCGTGGTCGGATACCACACGACGACGTCGAGCGGGCGCGGATCGTTCGGGTTCACGGCGGACTGCTTCGTGAAGGTGATGACGCGCACGCCGACCCCGTACGGACCAGGCACCCGCACGTCGGAGCAGGTCCCGGCGCTCCAGTCGACCACGTCGGCGCAGTAGGTCGCGTCCGAGCACGCCGTCTGGTCGAAGCGCGCGCGGTCGGTGCAGGCGGCCGCGCGGCGGACCTTGCACGATGCCACGACGCCGGCCGCCGGCTGCACGCGGCCGCAGGGTACCTGCTGCGTGCCGCACGACGCGGTCTTGATGACGCGCTTCGCGGTCTTCTCGCACGCGGAGCGCAACGTCGCATCGCCGACGGCGGCGGCGAGCACGCCCTTGCCACAGCGCCGGAACGTGCCGCGGCTCTTGGCGGCGGCGCAGGGACAGCTCGTCTCGAGGCTGGCGCGCAGCGTCGCCATGGCGCGCTGGTCGGCCAGCGTCGAGGCGCCGGCAAGGCAGCCATCGTCGGCGCGAGTCGGCGTCGGCCGGAGAGCGAGGGTCAGCACGATCGCGCAGGGGAGAAGGCGTCCCATCCATCCATTGTGTGCGCACGGGGAGCCGGGCAACAGCCCGATCCGCTCGAACGGTCGGAGGCGCTGGCCGAACGGCCGTGTGATCGCTCAGAGCGCGATCTCGGCCATCGTCCGCAGCGCTTCGGGCTGGCCGACGGCCAGGATCATGGTGCCGACCGGCGACGCGCGCCAGGCGGCGAGCCGATCGCGAATGCGGTCCTTGGAGCCGACCAGCGACACCTCGTCGGCGAGCTCGTTCGGCACCGCGGCCGTCGCCTCGTCCTTCTTGCCGGCGAGGTACAGGTCCTGGATCGTCTTCGCGGCCGACTCGAATCCGTAGCGGCAGGCGAGGTCGTTGTAGAAGTTCTTGCCGCGCGCGCCCATGCCGCCGATGTAGAGCGCGAGCTGCGGCTTCACGCGATCCAGGCACTTCTGCACGTCGTCGCCGAGGATGACGGTCGTGCTGACGGCGATGTCGAACCGGGCGGGGCTCTTGCCGCCGCCCGCCTTCGCGAAACCCTCGTCGAGCGACGGCTGGTAGACCTTCGGCGCGCGATACGGGGAGTAGAAGATGGGCAGCCAGCCGTCGGCGATCTCGGCCGCCTGCGCGACGCTCTTGGGCCCGATGGCCGCGAGGTAGATCGGGATCGGACGGCCGTGCAGGATGCTCTTGAGGGGCTTGCCGAGACCGCTCGCGCCGGCCCCCTCGTACGGGATGTCGTAGTGCTCGCCGTGGTGCTCGAGCGCCCGCTCGCGCGCCCAGATCGTGCGCAGGATCTCGACGTATTCGCGCGTGCGGACGAGCGGCTTGCCGTAGCGCACGCCGTGCCAGCCCTCGACGACCTGCGGTCCCGAGACGCCGAGGCCGCAGATGAAGCGGCCGTTCGAGAGGTGATCGAGCGTCATGGCGGTCATGGCCGTCATGGCGGGTGTGCGCGCGGGCATCTGCATGATGCCCGACGCCACGTGGATGCGCTCGGTCTGCGCCGCGATCCATGCGAGGGGTGTCACGGCGTCGGAGCCGTAGGCCTCGGCGGCCCACACCGAGTGGAAGCCGAGCCGATCGGCCTCGGTGATGAGGGGCATGTCGAGGCGCATGCGCGCGCCGGAATAGCCGACGTTGAGGCCGAGTCGCATGAGGCGCGGGTCTAGGGCCGCGTGGACGCCGTGTCAATGCGCAGCGCAGCCGGTGTGGATTCAGGACGCCTTGCCGCCGGCGACCTGCGCCAGCCGACCGAGCCCGTCACGATCGCCGATCAGGACCAGCAGATCGCCCGCCGCGAGCCGTGTCGCGGGCTCCGGGATGATGCGGATCGGCTCGTCCTCGCGCTTGAGCGCCACCACGCGCACGCGCGACTGCTCGCGCTCGACGTCGGCGATCGTTTGGCTCGCCAGCGTCGAGCCGGATCCGATGCGCGCCTCCTCGAGCGTGACTTCCTCCTGATGCCCGGGGAGCGAGAGCTCGAGGAAGTCCACCACCGACGGCCGCAGGATCGACGCGGCCATGCGCACGCCGCCGCTGTGATAGGCGGAGAGGGCCTGATTCGCCCCCGCGAGCTCGAGTCGGCGGAGCCCGGCCTCCGTCTCGCCGCGCGCGTGGATACGAATGGCGGCGCTCTTCTCACGCGCCGAAAGGGTGATGAAGACGTTGTCGGGATCGGACGGCGTCGCCACGACGATCGCTCGCGCGCGACGAATACCGGCCTGCTCCAGCACCTCGTCGGCGAGGGCCGAGCCGATGACGTACGGGACGTCCAGGGCACGGAGGGCCTCCTCCTTGCCGGGATCCGCGTCGATGACGACGACGGGGGCGTGGTTGCGGCGGAGCTCCTCTGTCACGACGCGGCCGAAGCGGCCGTAGCCGCACACGATCACGTGACCCTGCAGTTGATCGATGCGTCGATGCATCACGTTCCTCCCGAAGATGTCACGCAGCTGGCCTTCCAGGACGAGCTGCGCGGCTGCCGACAGCAGGTAGAGCGCGGTGCCGACGCCGCTCAGGATGATGGCGATCGTGAAGAAGCGTCCGCCGACCGTGACGGGGACGATGTCGCCGTAGCCGACGGTCGTGAGGGTCACGACCGTGAAGTAGAGGGCGTCGATGACCGGGAGTCCCTCGATCAGGACGTACCCCACCGTCCCGACGGCTGTGATGAGCGCGAGTGCCACCAGGCCGGCTGCGAGACGTCGCGTCGGTCGCAGCGGGCCTACTCCGCCGGTGGGAGCTCGGGCAGCCCCTGGCGCTCGTCGGCGAGCGCGAGCAGTCGCGAGAGATACTGCAGGCAGTCGGTCTCGGAGAGCAGCCCGACGAGTGTGTCGTTCTCCACCACCGGCAGGCACCCTATCTTGTGCTCGACCAGCATGTCCACGGCGTCGCGCACGGGACGGTCGGGCCCGATCGCGTGGATCGTCGTGCTCATGACGGCTTTCACCGGCACGGTGGCGAGCCAGTGGCGCGCCGTCTGGTATTCGAGCTGCAGCAGCGAGGACGACGCTGCGCGAAAGAGGTCACGCTGCGAGAGCACGCCGGCGACCTTGCCGGCGTCGAGGATCGGGAAATGGCGGACCCGGCCGAGCCGCATGATGTCGTCGGCGAGGTCGAGCGTGTCGTTCACGTCGAGGGTCGCCACGTCACGGGACATCAGGTCGCGTACGCGCAGCATGCCCCTTGCGGCTTCAAGTGGCGTGCCGGCCGCGACGTCCCGGGACCGGCGGCGATTTTCCCGCCCTCGGGGATCCGTGTCGCCTCAGGGCCGCGGCGATTCCCGGGGATCGGAAACGACGTCGTGGAAGCGCGCGTAGTCGATCTGCCGGCGGCCGTCGTCCAGGTCCGTGAGGACGTCCACGAAGCGACCGCCCCACACGATCTCTGCGGGCAGATACGACCAGCGCGCGTGGATCGTCTGCGAGGAGGTCTCGTCGATGCCGACGATCGACACCACGAACTCGGCCTGGTCCGCGTCGAGCGACGCGGGGGTGGCGCCGTAGAGCGGGCTCGACGGCGTGATCGGATGCGTGATGATCCAGGTGAACACGAACACGCCCGTCTCGCTCCGCACCAGTGGGAGGTCGTGGATGCGCCGGATGGGCTCGCCCTCCTGCGTCGTCTCGAGCCGCACGACGCTCAGCCGCGCGTGCGCTTCGACGATCTGGTTGCGGCGGCCGTTGGCCATGCGGAGAAAAAGGCTCAGCTGTCCATCACGCGGCGCGATGATCGCCCGGTCGCTGAACAGCACGCGGGCGGTCGGCCGCGCGAACTTCGCGAAGACGAGGCCCGTCACCAGCGGGAGCGCGAGGACGCCCACCGTCGCCTCCATCGCGACCAGGACGTTCGCGTAGAGGGTCTGCGGGTACATGTTGCCGTAGCCGATGGTCGCGAGCGTGTGCACGCTGAAGAAGAAGATGTCGCCGAAGGAGCCCTGGTGGGCGTTGGCGATCGCGCCCGGCTCGAGGGTGTAGCCGATCGCGAAGACGAGGTTCGCGACCGCGTAGCCGGCGACGAGCAGCCCGATGAAGCGCGGCCACGACGTCGCGAGCAGCCAATGGTAGGCGTCGTGCCACCCCCGCCCGAGCCCCTTGCGGACGATCAGGTCTCCCGCACCGCCGCGGCCGAACGCTCGACGTTGTTGCGCCATCGCTGGGGGAGAGATCGCACGCCGGCCAAGAGCGGCTCAAGCCACGGGCCCCGTAGCCCCAGCCGATTCGTTCAGGCCGCGACGCCGAAGCGGCGCGGGAGCGACCCGATGCGCGGGTGATCGCGATTCCAGAGGTGGGTCACGACCACGTGGACGAGGTCGGACACGCTGCGTACGCGATCGATGTCGCGCTCGGGGACGGCGATGGCGAGCCGCTCCTCGAGATCGATGACGACGTCCAGGAGGTCGAGCGAGTCGGCGGCGAGATCACCCGTCAGCGACACGTCGGGCGCGAGGAGGATCTCCTCGACGCCGAGGTGGTCCGCCAGGGCGGAGCGCACCACGGGCTCGACGAACTCGAAGAGCCCGAGGCGGCCGGTGGGTGGGGGGACGAGCGGGTACATACGACGAAAAGCAAGAGTGGTGCCCGGGGCCGACCACCTGGTCACGTGGACCCCGGACACCACGCTGGGCGAGGATGCGGCCCGGATGACCAGGTCGCTGCCTGGGGGGCAGGCACCGACGGGGGTGGGGTCATCGTCCGCACGCCGTCACCTATAGCCGCGGCGTGTTGCGGCGCCGTCGTGCGGCGATGAAGTCGCGGTGACGAAAGCAGTCTATCGGATGAGACCCGAGCGGCCGAGCGCGTCCTCGAGCAAGCCTCGCACCGTCGTCTCCCACCCGAACGAGGTGTGGCTCCCGTCGTACCAGTCGAGGCGCGGCCGATCCCAGTGCTCCCAGAGCGCACGCACGCCGGCCGGCGGTACGAGGCGGTCGGCCGTCGCGGCGTAGAGATAGCGGCGATCCCACGGCACGCGGGGCGCCATGGCCAGGGGTGAGATCACGCGGACCAGGCGCTCGACGCGATCGAGCGCGAGGCCGGCATACTCGGCGAGCTGCAGGAGCCACGTCGGGAGCACCCAGCGGGTCAGCCCGACGTAGTCGGTCGCCGGAATGCCCGCGATGACGCAGGCGAGCTCGTCCTCGAGCGACGCCAGCAGCGTGGTCGTGTAGCCGCCGAGCGAGAGGCCGTAGACGCCGACCGGCTGCCGCTCCTCGGCCCGCAGCCAGCGCACGAGGCGACGGATGTCCCACACGGCCTGGGTCTGGAGGTGGATCGTGTCGAGGTAGTCGCCGGACAGGAACCCGTCGCCGGTGCGCACGCCCATCTTGCGCGGCCCGTGGAGCGGGAGGACCGGGAAGACGACGTTCAGGCCGAGCTCGCGATGGAACCACGCCGCCGGGAAGCCGATGAAATCGGCGAGCGGGAACCCCATGCGGTAACCGTGCACGCACACGAGCCACGGCCGCGGCCCGCCCGGATGCTGGAGCACCCACGCGTGCGCGGTGCGATTTCGCTCGTAGCCGAGCCATCGCTCGCGTCCCGGCTCGCCCTCGTGCGGCTCGTAGCCGCTCGCGAAGCGCAGGTGCACGTAGCGCAGCCCGCGCGACTGCGCCGGCCGCAGGTCGATCGGCTCGAGCGCGGCCGGGGCGCCGTGGTAGCGCGCGGGGGCGTCGAGGAAGCCGCGCGCGTCGTACAGCTCGAGCGCGCGCTCCACCTCCTCCGCGACGCGCGAGCGATCGCGGACCGAGACCAGGCGTACCGACAGCGCCTCGGTCAGGAAGAACACCTCGTCGAGCGCCATCTTGGTCGCGAGCCCGAGCGAGAGCCGTGGGCGCGGCACCTCGTCGACGTCGGGCACCTGGGCGAGCCCGAGCCAGCGGGCGGCGAGCACGCCGGGCGTCAGGACCGAACGAAGCACGAGGTCGATCATTGCGATGCCCGCCGGCCCGGTCGCGTACGGACTTCCGTGTCCGTCGCGACGGCGACGAGCTCGTCGAACGACGTCTCCACGTCGCGGGCGAAGTAGCCCAGATCCGGCACGAGGTCCCAGTCGGCGTTGAAGCCGAAGAAGAGGCGCCCCCCGTAGCTCGAGACCGCGACGCCGAGCGCCTGGTTCTCGAACAGCGGCACCATCGGGTAGCCGGCGAGCAGGCGGGCGCCGAGGAGGTAGAGCGGGATCGGCGGTCCGGGCACGTTGGTCACGATCATGTTGTACGGATTCACGAGCTGCATGAGCCGGATGCCGAGGTGCAAAAACGTGAGCGAGCCCGCGAGCCCCGCGATCTCGCCCAGGATCTGCACGCCGCGCGCTTGGTGCGTGCGCTTCATGTGCTCGGTCGTCTGGCGCACACGCGTGTGACGTCGGCGTGGATCGCGCTCGCCGATCGGCAGCGAGATGATCCACGCCGAAGCGCGGTTGTTCATCATCCCGCGCTCTTCGACATCGCGCACGCTGACCGGCACCACCGTGCGGAAGTCGACGCCGTCGGTCGACATGCGGCGGCGGTGCAGGAAGCGTCGCAGCGCCCCCGCGACGACGGCGAGCACGACGTCGTTCACCGTGCCGCCGAGACGGTTCTTCACCGTCTTCACGCCGCCGAGGTCGATCGAGATCCAGTCGACGCGCCGGTGCGGTCCGATCGGCCGGTTGAGCGGCGTGTCGGCGGCCGTGCGGAGCCCCGCTCGTGAGATCTCCCAGAGCGCACCCAGGCTCTGGCGCACCGTCAGGCCGCGGGTCGCGCGCGCGACGAAGTCCCTGGCGGCGACGCCGAGGCGCCAGGGAGCGCCGACCACGCGCGCGAGCTCCGAGCGGAGCAGCTCCGATCCGGTCGGCGCGGGCCGCGGGGTCCAGCGCGGCGCCTCGTCGACGGTCGCGTCGGGCGTGGGCGAGAGCAGCACCGTGGCCAGCTCGACGGCCGCCACGCCGTCGGTCATGCAGTGATGGGTCTTGATGATGAGCCCGCAGCGCCCGTCCTCGAGCCCCTCGACGAACCACGCCTCCCACAGCGGTTTCCCGCGATCGAGCTGCTGCGACATGACGCGCGCGGTGAGGCGCTTGAGCGCTCGCTCGTCGCCCGGGCGCGGCAGGGCCGTGTGCCGCACGTGATAGCCGAGCGTGAAGTGGTCGTCGTCGACCCACACCGGATGCCCCTCGATCGGCACCCAGTCCAGGCGCTGGCGGTAGCGCGGAATCTGGTGCAGGCGCGACGCGATGTGGGCGCGCAGCCGCTCGATGTCGAGCCCGCCGTCCGGGGTCATGAGCGGACCGGCCTCGAAGACGAGCGTCGCGCCGATCGTCATGTGTGAGTTGGGGTCCTCGAAGGCGAGGAACGTTCCATCCGCCACCGGGAGCCGCTCGTAGCGAAAGCTGGCCACGCGAGGCGGGCTTCTACCACGCGCGGGCGTGCCTGGCGACGTTTCGCGCCGTTCAGGCCGGAACGGGGTTGAGGCCCCCTAATAGGCCGGGAATCCGAGCTTCATCGATTCCACGTACAGCGGCCGCGCGCCGCGCGCATCGCGGATCATCGCCTCCATCTCGTCGTCGCCGAGCACGTCCAGCCGTTCGGCGGTCTCGAACAGCGGCGGCCACAGGCGCGTGTCCGACGGCAGCACCGTCGTGGCGACGAGGTGCGTGAGCGCGAAGCGGAGCCGCCGCGCCATATCGGCGGGATCGTCCGACGGCCGGTACCAGGTGGTGTACGTCTGCTCGGCGCGCGTCGCCCACGGCCCGAGCGCGATCGCCTTGATGCCGATGGCGCCGACGCCGCGGGCGATCGTCGCGGCGAGGAGCGGCCGGTAGTCGGTCGCGGGGCGCGGATCGGCCGCCTGGATCGGGTTCACGGGGAACATGACCGTGTCGAACGCGAAGCGCGCGAGCGCGTCGCGGAGCACGGAACAGTGATGGCCCGTGATGCCGATGAAGCGCACGAGCCCCTGCTCGCGCGCTTCGAGGATCGCCTCCATGGCGCCGCCGGGTCCGAGGATGCGATCGAGATCGTAGGCGTCCGAGACGGCGTGACATTGGTAGAGGTCGAAGCGATCGGTGTGCAGGCGCTCGAGCGAGCGATGGAGCTCGTCGCGCGCCTTTCCCCGCCGCCGCTCGCGCGTCTTGCACGCGAGGAACATGTGGTCGCGGTGACGTGCGACTGCCGGGCCCAGCACGCGCTCGGCCTCGCCGTACGACGGCGCGACGTCGACGTGATTCACACCGCGGGCGAGCGCGTCTTCGAGCGCCGCGGCGGCGCGCGCGTCGTCCTGGTCCGCCCAGAACGCCGCCCCCCCGAAGGCGAGGACGGACGAGTGGTGGCCGGTGCGGCCGAGCGGCCGGGTGATCATGCGCGTTTGGTGAGCCCGTGTTGCTGCATGCGCCAGACGAGGAGGTCGAGCCGATCCTGCCCGAAGAAGGGCTCGCCTTGGAAGACCATGGTGGGTACGCCCCAGTGGCCGGCCACCTCGAGGTCGCGCTGGTTCCGCTCGATGATCGCGTCGTAGCGCTTCGGGTCGGCGGCGATCGCGGCGTCCATCGCCGCGAGGTCGAGTCCGGCGCGCCGGGCGGCGTCGGCGAGATGCGAGCCCTCGTGCCAGCCGACGACCTCGCCGCCGAAGACGAGGCGAGAGACCTCGGCGATGAAGGGCAGGCCACGCCCGCGCTCCGAGGCGTCGACCCCGAGGCGGGTGAGGCGATGGATGTACGGCTGCTCGGCGGCGACCTTCCGCGACGGGAATTCCTGCACGATCGGATCGGGCCGCGGCCACCCGTACGGGATGCCAAGGTGCTCGGCGATCCGCGTCGTGTCGCGCAGGAGATACGGCGGCCAGAGTGGGTTCACCCTCTCGAAGAAGCCCGGGATGCGCACCGCGATCGGCAGCACCGGCCGGACGTTCACGTCGACGTCGTAGAGGCGCGCGATCTCCACCAGGCGCGGCGTCGCGAGGTAGGAGTAGGGCGAGCGGAAGGACCAGAAGACGTCGACGGCGAGGGTCATCAGTGGAAGAAATGTCCGCCGTTCACGTCGAGCGCCTGTCCCGTGCACGCGCGCGAGAGGTCCGACGCGAAGAAGACGACCGTGTCGGCGACCTCGCGCGAGTCGGGGATGCGATGGAGCGCCGTCTTCGACGCGACCTCGTGGTGGACGTCGTCGTACGTGCGGCCCTGCTCGCTCGCCAGGCGTTTGAAGTACGCCTCCATCTTGTCGCTCCAGATGTAGCCGGGCACGATCGAGTTGACGCGGATGCCGTGCGGCCCGACCTCCTTCGCGAGCGTCTGCGTCGCCGTCATGAGCGCGCCCTTCGACGAGGCGTAGCCCCCGACGTTGGGCTCGATGATGCGCATCGACATCGTGTTCACCATGACGATCGAGCCGCCGCCCTGGGCCTTCATGTGCGGGATCACGAGCTGCGAGAGGCGGAGCGACCCGAAGAGGTTCACGTCGAGGATCTTCTTCCAGTCCTCGAAGTTCGCCGTCTCGATTGGTCCCCACGGGTGGGTGAGGAAGGCGTTGTTCACGAGCACGTCGACGCGGCCGTACTCCTTGATCGCGGCCTTCACGAGCCGCTCGCAGTCCTCCGGCTTCGCGATGTCGGTCGGCACGCAGAGCGCGCGGCGCCGTCGCTTCTGCACGCCGAGCGCGACCTCCTGGAGCGAGGCCGCCGTCCGCGCCGCGAGCACCACGTCGGCGCCCTCGCGCGCGAAGGCGTACGCGACCTCCTTGCCCACTCCCGGGCCGATCCCCGAGACGATGGCGATGCGATTCTCGAGCAGCATGGCGTTCACCCCAGTAGCGGCGCGACTTCGCGCCCGAATGCGTCGATCTGATCACAGAGCTCGTCACAGGAGCGTGAGCGGAAACGGACGCCGCACAGGTTCGCGCCCATCGTCTTCAGCTCGAGCAGCGATGCGGCGATGGTGTCGCCGCCGCCCGTGACGGCACCCGGCGGCATCTCGAACGGCGGCTTCCCCACGTACAGCCACGGGCTGTTGGCCCCGATCTCGATCGGCTCGTCGCCGCGCACCTTCTTGCGGTGCTCGCGGATGGTCGCGACCTGGCCCGGGAACTGGTCGCGGAAGGTGCCCTGCGGCACCCAGCCGTCGCCCTTCGCGGCGGCGCGCCGCAGCGCCGCCGGCGTGTTGCCGCCGACCCAGATGGGCGGCCGCGGCTGCTGGACCGGACGCGGCCGCAGGCCGACGTCGTGGATGTGCCACGTGGGCCCGTCGTGCGACGGATACTCCTCGAGGAACGCGGCGACGACGACGTCGAGCGCCTCGTCCATCAGCTTTCCGCGTCGCGTGAAGTCGACGCCGAGCGTCGCGAACTCGCCCTGGAGGTGGCCGGCGCCGCAGCCGAGGATCACGCGCCCGCCCGAGAGCGCGTCGAGCGTCATGAACGCCTTCGCCGTCAGCAGCGGGTGGCGATAGGCCGGAATCCAGACGTACGACATGAGGCGCACGTGCTTGGTCGCGGCGGCGAGGAAGCCGAGCGTCGCGATCGTGTCGTACCAGACGGTCGACATCGCCTTCGCCTGCTCGCGCGGCACGCACACGTGGTCGCACGCGGCGATGTAGAAGAAGCCGGCGCGGTCGCACGCCTTCGCGACCCGGACGAGCTCGGTCGTGCCGGCGCTCGCCTCCCACGGCTGCGCGAAGACGGTGCTCTGCGCGGCGACGGGAAGCTGCAGCCCGTAGACCAGGCGTCCCGGCGGAACGATCTGGACGGCGCGAGCCGCCGTCATCGCGCGGCGGCCTGCCTGCCGGTGCGCGCCGCCGCCTCGCGGTAGCGTGTCGTCGAGTGCACGGGGTCGGTGTCGAAGCGCGGGATCACGTGCTTGCCGAACAGCTCGCAGGTCTTGACGCACGCTTCCTGCGGCAGCGTCGTCGCCAGGATGCCGAACACGAGCTGGTCGCAGCCGACGTCGACGTACTTCTGCACCGCCTTGGCGCACTCGTCCGGCGTGCCGACGATGCGCTGCCCCGTCGCGATGCGCTCTTCGAGCTGCGCCGGCGTGGGGTCGGGAATGAGCTGCGGCCAGTCGGGCACCTGCGGCGGCTTCGGGAAGGTGTCGAGGTAGCGGAAGACGAGGCTCTGGTGACGGCCGCTGCCCATGTCGAGGGCCATCTCGCGCGCCTTCTTCCCGTCCTCGTGGCACACGAGCTGCGAGACGCACACGACGTTGTCGTTCACGTAGTCGCCGATGGGCTCGGCATTGCGGATGGCGTTCTTGTAGGTCTTGATGAGCGGCTCGAAGTCCTTGGGCGAGCCGAGGCTGAAACAGAGCGCGCCGAGCCCGAGGCGTCCGGCCTTCTCGAACGTCGACGGGCTGCCGCACGCGACCCAGATCGGCGGGTGGGGCTTCGAGTAGAGCTTCGGGAGCACGTTCCGCTCGGGCATGGAGAAGTGCTTGCCCTCGTAGCTGTACCTGGTCGTCTTCCACATGCGGACGATCTCGGGCAGCGCCTCGTCGTACATCGAGCGCGTGGTCTCGCCGTCCGGGATGCGAAAGCCCTTGAACTCGGTGGTCGACGAGCCACGCCCGGTGCCGAACTCGAAGCGCCCGAGCGAGAGGTGATCCATCATGGCGACCCGCTCGGCGACGCGGGCGGGGTGGTTCACGGGCGGCGTGATGTTCCAGATGGCCGAGCCGACGTGGATGCGCTGCGTGCGCGCCGCGATCCACGGCAGGACGATCTCCGAGGCCGAGATGTGCGAGTACTCCTCCAGGAAGTGGTGCTCGACCGACCAGACGTACTTGAAGTTGAAGCCGTCGCAGGCGACCGCGAGGTCGACCTCGCGCATCAGGCGATCGTGCTCGGCGCCCTCGGGGTTCGCCTGCACCTCGGACTGCGGAACGTGCGCCTGGATGAACAGACCGAATTCCATGGGCGGGTGGCTTACCAGCCGCCGCCCGACGATGACAAGGCGCGACTTGACCGCTCCGGAGCAGGGCGATTTGATCGCGCGATGACGTTTCGACCTCTCGTGGCATTGGTGGTCCTCGTCTCGATCACGGCTTCGCCGGCGCACGCACTCTGCACCGCGAACGCGAGCCCGCAGGTCGCCTGCACGATCAAGAAGCCGGACAAGCTGAAGGTGCAGATCACGCGCGACGACTACGGCGTGCCGCACCTGAAGGCCCGGACGCTCTACGACGTCGGCTACGGCATGGGGCAGGGGCAGGCGCAGGATCGCCTCTTCCAGATGGAGCTCGTGCGGAAGTCGGCCACGGGCAACGTCGCGGAGCTGTTCGGGCGCGACTTCCTGTCGAGCGACATCGACGCGCGCCGCCAGTTCTACTCGGACGAGGAGCGCCAGTATCTCGCGACCACGGTCTCCTGCCCGGTCCAGACGCTGGTGCAGGGGTTCGTCGACGGCGTCAACGCGTACATCGACGAGATCTACGCCGGGCCTTCGCTGGACAGGATTCCCTACGAGTTCTTCATCCTGCCCCTCGCGATCCGCCTGCAGGGGAACTTTCAGATTCCGGGCGGGGTCCGTTACAGCATCGTCGCCGTCCCCGGCGGCGGCGAAGTGTACAAGCCCGACCCGTGGCGCGTGACCGACGTCGGCGCGATCGGCGTGCTGCTGGCGGGCCGCTTCGGAAGTGGCGGGGGACGGCAGCTCCGCCAGGCGGCCTTGCTCAACTACCTCACGGCGAAGCTCGGCTCGGCTGCTGCCGCCCGTGACGTCTTCGAGGACGTCCGGTGGCTCGACGATCCCAACGCGCCGACCACCATCCCGACCTCGGGAGCCATCAACAAGGTGAAGGGCGGGAAGACGCCCGTGCCGATCGCCGACGCCGCGCCGGTCGGGGTCCCCAGTGTGCTCGCCCAGGTCCTCGGGTTCTTCACGCCGCCGATCGCGCTCGCCGACATCCCGCGCGATCCCTATCGCGCCCAGCATGCCTTCCTGCGCGACGTTCCCCCGTCGACGATCCTGCGCGGGCTGCGCGCGACGCAGCGGATGGAACGCGAGGCCCGCGAGCTCAACCGGCGGTTCGGCGTCTTCCTCAAGTCCGGCAGCAACGCATGGGTGGTCTCGCCCGAGCGGAGCCAGACGGGACACGCGCTCCTGTGGGGCGGGCCGCAGGAGGGCTTCGACAACCCGAACATCGACGTCGAGATGTACGTCAACTCGCGGGCGATGCGGGCGGGCGGCATGATGATCGCCGGGGTGCCCGGCGTCCTGATCGGCCAGACGAACAAGTTCGCCTTCACCACCACCTCGGGGGAGATCGACAACTCGACGCTGTACGTCGAGACGCTCCAGGAGCCGGCGGCGCCCGAGCCGCAGAGCGTCTCCGCGCAGTACGCGGTATTGCAGGGCGGGAGCTTCGTCCCGCTCGATCGCCGCACGGAGACCTTCCACTACGCCGGCGAGGTCTCGACCAAGCCCGCGGCCTACGCGCCGGCGGGTCCGGCGCTCAACGACGGTCCGCTCCTCTACAACGTCTTCCGCGTGAACGACTGCGACCCGGCGCACTTCCACGGCTACGTCATCGAGTTCGACCTCGGGGCGACGCCGCCGCGCGCGTTCACCTACAAGACCGCGTACTGGAAGAACGAATCGTCCACGGTCGACGGTTTCCTCGAGTACGGTCTCGACCAGAACTTCACGGCCTTCCAGTCCTCCGTCCACAAGGTCGTCTCGCTCCACAATTTCTTCTTCGCCGACAAAAAGGGGAACATCGCCTACTGGAGCGCCGGCGCGCGGCCGGCCTTCCCGGCGGGATTCGACGATCGTCTCCCGGCCGACGGCACGGGCTCGCAGGAATGGGGGACGCACCCCGGCGGTGAGCGCTACGTGCCGTTCTCGAAGTCGCTCCTCTCGGTCAACCCGACCCAGGGCTGGCTCGCCAACTGGAACACGAAGCCGGCCGACAAGCCGTACGTTCAGGAGGGCAACTCGCACGACGAGCACTGGGGCGAGGTCTATCGCTCACAGCGCATCGCGTTCCTGCTGGCGAACGACGACGCCATGTCGCTCGAGGACGCCGAGGAGATCGAGCGCGACGTGGGGACCATGGACGGCTCGACCGACACGATTCGCGCGGCGGTCCCTGCGCTCTTCCCGTTCATCCAGCAGGCGTACATGAGCCTCCTGGCGTCGAGCGATCCGCTCGTCGACCCGACCACGCACCCTACGCTCCAGCAGGTGATGCAGATCCTCTTCGACTGGAACCGGTATCTCACCGACACCTCGCAGATCTTCGTCGGCGGGCACTACGCGCCGGGCTACAACCCGTCCCGCGGGCAGCCCGGGATGTCGATCTTCTTCCAGTGGTGGTATGCGATGAAGAAGAACCTCTGGGGCGGCGGGCGGCCGGGCGCGACGTACGTCGGCACGGTCGATTTCTCCGACAGCGGGATCGACGGCAACGACTACCTGGGCGAGACGACCTACAACATGCTGCTCCACGTCCTGCGCGGCGCACAGTCGGGCGTCCCGCAGCGGTACGCCGGCGACTACTTCGGCGGTCATCGCGATCAGATGATCGTCCAGAGCCTCAACGACGCCATCGCGCTGCTGTCGGGAACGGGGCCGTTGCCGGAGATGGGTTTCGGGACGTGCGACGGGTCGGGCGGCTCGGTGAGCGGCTTCGGCACGCCCGATCCGACCGCCTGGGGATGGCAGCCGCCGGCGGACCTCGACTTCGACTGCCTCGACTCGTTCGCCGATCCGTTGCTCGCGACCGGGACGATGCCGACCGGGTTCGGCAAGGCTCCCTCGGAGAATCGCAGCACGTACATGCAGGCGCTCGAGCTCGGAAGCCCCATCCGCGGCGAGAACGTGCTCCCGCCCGGACAGTCGGGCTTCCTGCAGCAGCAGGGCGCGGGGATCGCCAAGGCCGATCCGCACATGGGCGATCAGGCGGAGCTCTTCCGCACCTTCACCTACAAACCGATGCAGCTCGACTTCAAGTGAGGGACGCGTGGAGCTGAACCCGTTCGCGCACGAATTTCACGAGGACCCGTACCGGACGTACCGGTGGATGCGCGACCACGCGCCGCTCTACCACAACGAGTCCCTCCGCTTCTGGGCCCTCTCGCGCTATCGCGACGTGCTCGCGGCGTCGCTCGACTGGGAGACGTACAGCTCGCGCGAGGGCACGACGGTCGAGCGCATGGATCCGAAGCTCTTCGAGGTGCGGCCGATGATCATCTTCCTCGATCCGCCGCGCCACGACCGGCTGCGGAAGCTCGTGTCCCGCGTGTTCACCCCGCGGCGGGTGGCGTCGCTCGAGCCCTTCATCCGGACCACCGTCCGGCGCCTGCTCGACCGTTGCGCGGAACGCGGCGGCGGTGACTTCGTGACCGACGTGTCGATGCCGTTGCCGATGGAGGTGATCTTCACCCTCCTCGGCGTGCCCGAGGGGGACCGGCTCCAGCTCCGGCAGTGGATGGATCTCTCGCTCGAGCGCGATCGCGACACGCCCGTCGTCCCAGAGCGCGCGATGGTCGCGATGGCGTGCATGATGCAGTACTGGGGCGACTTCCTCGACACCTTGCGCACGCAGCGAAACGACGGGCTCGTGTCGGCGCTGCTCGATGCCGAGGTCGAGGACGATCACGGCGGCACGACGCGTCTCACCGATGGCGAGATCATCGGGTTCTGCTCGCTCCTCGGAGCTGCCGGCAACGAGACGGTGACGAAGCTCCTCGCCAACGCGTGCGTGCTGTTCGCGCGCCACCCCGATGAGTGGGCGAAGGTGCTCGCCGATCCGGGGCTCATCCCCGATGCGGTCGAGGAGACGCTGCGCTACTCGTCGCCGTCGCAGTACCAGGGGCGCGTCACGACCCGCGACGTCGAATGGCACGGCCGGACGGTCCCGAAGGGCGCACGCATCCTGCTCCTCACCGGATCGGCGAACAGAGACGAGCGCGAGTTCCCCGATCCCGACCGCTTCGACGTCGCCCGGCGGCCCGAGCAGCATCTCGCGCTCGGCCACGGCGTCCACTTCTGCCTCGGGGCGTCGCTCGCGCGGCTCGAGAGCCGCGTCGCCCTCGAGGAGTTTGCCGCGCGCTTCCCGCGCTACGGCGTCGAGGAGTCGCGCTGCGTGCGCGTGCACATGTCGAACGTGCACGGCTACGAGCACGTTCCCTTCGCGGCGGCTTGACGCCCGGGCTCACGCCGAGTCGGCAGGCGCGGGCAGCAGGTCGTCCACGGCGACGCCGGCTCCGGTGATCGCGACCGGCGCCAGGCGTTCGCCCCGGCGCGCGAGGCGCCGGGTCCGGTACGTCGCGGCGGCGGGATCGGGGTCGCGGAACACCTCGACGGCATCGTCGCGCCGGCTGACGATCCAGTACTCGGGGATCCCCGCGGCGGCGTAGATCGCGGCCTTGGTGAGGCGGTCCTGCTGCACCGAAGCGTCGGCACACTCGGCGACGAGCAGAGCCGACGTCGGATGGGCGACGACGAAGTCCAGACTGCGACCGGCGACGACCGCGACATCGGGCTCCGGCATCGATCGTGGCCCGAGCGCGAGCGGACTTTGCACCCGCACCGTCGCCCGGTCGCCGACGACGCTCGCGAGCACGTTCTTCACCTGATCAAGCACGGCTGCATGCCACGGATTCTGCGGCGCCACGGCGACGATCACCCCATCCAGCAGCTCGACCCGATCGTCGGGTCCGAGGACTCCCTGCCGCACCAGGTCGGCGTACTGCGCGACCGTGTAGCGACCCGGAGTGCCCTGCTCGGCTGGGGCGGGGGCAGCCATGCGGCGGAGTGTAGGCGCGCCCCGGCGCAGCGACAATCCCTGCGATCGGAGCATGACGAGCAATCGCGTCGGCGCGAATTGCCCTTGACGGCGGCGACCCGGCTCGCGCATAGCGGGACGAGGGGGGCTTCCATGCGCCGTCGTCGACTGGCCCTGGCCGTCGCGTGCACGGTCGCCGTCGCGCGGGTCGCGACGGTCGCGGCGGGGGTGCATCCGCTGCTGCGGGCCGGCGACGTGTTTCCGGGCGGCACGGTGACGGAGATCTCGTCGGTCGCGGCGGCCCCCTCGGGGCGCCGCGTCGCCGTCCTCGTCGGCGCGACGATCCCGTCGCGACCAGGTGCGACGAGCGCGCTGGTGCTGTGGGAGAACGGCAGCCTCACGACCCTCGCGCTCGAGGGCGATCCGCTGCCCGGCGGCGGGACGTTCGGCGCACCGGCGTCGCTGTTCACGAACGACGCGGGGACCGTGGCCTTCGAGATCGCGGACCACGTCTACGCCTACGACGGCGGGGCGTTCGAGGAGATCCTGGGCCTCACCGATCTCCCGGCGGGCGACAACTGGATCGGCCTGCGCGTCGACGACTTCAACGACGACGGCGACGTGCTGCTGACGGGGATCGCGCAGAACGTGCCGGGCGGCCCGCTCACGTCGGCTCTCCTCTCGCTCGCGGGCGGAGCGGTGACGGAGCTCATGCGCGTCGGCGCGCACAGCGCCGAGGGGGACCTCATCGCCACCTTCCAGGGCGCGCGCATGAACGACGCGCGACGCATCGTGTTCAGCACCGGCTTCAGCGCCGTCTATCGTCTCGACGCGGGCGTCATCCGTCGCGTCATCCGGCAGGGCGACGCGGCGCCGGGCGGCGGGCTCATCGACGACGTCGCGCAGCACGCGATCGACCAGGGTGGGAACCTCGTCCTGGTCGCGAACCTCGGCGACGAGCTCGCGCACGAAGGCTTCGCGGGCCAGATGATCCGCGTCGACAGCAGCGCGATGGGCGCGTTCGTGGTCGACGGCACGCCGAGCCCCTGGGGAGTCCAGTGGTCGAGCAACAGCGCCTGGCCGGCGTTCAACCGGCGCGGCGACCTCGTCTTCCGGGGCGCGTTCTACGGTCCGCCGTCCGCATCAGTCGTCCTGCGCCGGACCGACGGCGTGACGACGCGCCTGCTCGACGACTACACGCCGGCGCCGTGGGATCCGGCGCATCGGCTCTTCGGCGCGTCCGCGCCGCAGCTGAGCGACGATCGGCGCGCGACGCTGGCGACGTTCATCGAGGGGCAGCCCGACGGGGGGCCGACGGTGCTCGTCCAGGTCGCGACCGACTACGACGGCGACGGCATCGACGACCCGGACGACCCGTGCACCGACAGCGACGGCGACGGCCGCGGGGATCCGGGCTTCCCCGCCAACACCTGCCCGCGCGACAACTGTCCGGGCGTCTTCAATCCGACGCAGCAGGACGGCGACCACGACGGCCTCGGCGATGCCTGCGACATCTGCCCGGCGGCGTACGATCCCTCCCAGGCCGACGCCGACGGCGACGGGCTCGGGGATGCGTGCGATCCATGCACGGATCCCGATCGCGACGGCTGGGGTCGCCCCGTCGACGCGTGCGGCAATGACAACTGCCCCACGATCGCCAACGTTGATCAGCGCGACAGCGACTACGACGGCGTCGGCGACGCATGCGACAGCTGTCCGCTCTTCGCGAATCCCGACCAGTCGAACCCGATCGTGTGCCGGCCGACCGCGATCGTCGGTCTCACGCCCGCGGAGCGCGTCCGCTTCGAGGAGGGGCTCCAGACGTTCATGCAGACCGAGACCCCGACCTCCGGTCTCGGGCCCGTGTTCAACGGCGCGAGCTGCGCCGAGTGCCACAACCGGCCGAGCATCGGGGGGTCGGGCACGCGCGTCGTCACGCTCTTCGGCACGACCGGCGCCGGCGGGTTCGACCCGATGGCGGTCCAGGGGGGCGCGCTGCTGCAGTCCGAGGGCGTGTCGACGCCGACGTGCACGGTGGCCGGCGAGGTCGTGCCCACGGCGGCAACCATCGTCGCGCAGCGGGATACCCCGGCGCTCTTCGGCGCGGGGCTCATCGAGGCCATCCCCGACTACAAGATCCTGCGCTTCGCCGATTCGCTCGACCGCAACCACGACGGCGTGATCGGGCGCCCGAACATGGTCGATCGCCGCGTCGGGCGGTTCGGCTGGAAGGCGCAGGCGGCAAAGCTCGACGACGTCGCGGCCGACGAATACCGCGACCAGATGGGCATCACGAGCCCGACCCGCCTGGAGGAGGTGCGGCCCCAGGGTGGGCCGCCCGTCTGCGACACCGTCCCCGAGCCCGAGGACAGCGGAAGCGCGATCGGGGCATTCACCGGCTTCCTGCGCGCTCTGGCCCCGCTCGTCGACCGGCCCGTGCTCGACGTGAGGGCGCGCATCGGCAAGCGGATCTTCCGGCGCATGCGTTGCCACGTCTGCCACACCGACAAGCTACGCACCGGCCTCACCAGCATCCGCGCGCTCTCGAACAAGCGCGTGCGGCTGTACTCCGACCTCCTCCTGCACGACATGGGCTCGCTCGGCGACGGTGTCGTGCAGGGCGACGCGGGCGGCAACGACTTCCGCACGGCGCCGCTGTGGGGAGTCGGCCAGAGCGCGCCGTATCTGCACGACGGGCGCGCGGCGACGCTCGAGGAGGCGATCGAGGCGCACGATGGCGAGGCGGCGGGATCGCGCGACCGCTACTTCTTCCTCTTCCCCTCGGAGAAGGCCGCGCTGGTCGCGTACCTCCGCTCGCTGTGAGCGTCACCGTCGTCGCGTACACCATCTACCACTCGCCGAACGCGTACCTGGGACACGTGCTCGCCGAGCGCGCGCTCGCCGGCCTGCCGGTCGTGGTCGAACGACGGCCGATCGTCGTGCCGCGCTCACGCGGGGTGAAGGTCGCCGACCTCGTCGCCGGGCGCGAAGCCGAGCGCCACGGCCGGTACCATCGCGAGGATTGCCTGCGCTGGGCTCGCCGGTACGGCATTCCGTTCGAGCCGCCGCCGCCCGCCGCGTTCGCCGAACGCGCGGCGCGGTGGGCGGCCTCGCCGCTCGCGCGCGAGGAGCTGCCCGCGCGCGCGTACTATGCTGCGGTCGGCAGCGGCAAGGAGGACGCGCTCGACCGCGCGCTCTTTCGCGCCGCATGGGTGCTGGGGCTGGACGTCAACGACGAAGAGGTAGTACGACGGGCCGCCGCGACGGCGGGGCTCGATCCCGATCGCCACCTCGCGGCGGCAATGGCCGAGGGACCCGGAGACATGGTACGCGCGGCGCTGGACGCCTTCGACCGCGACGAGTGCCCGGGCGTGCCGACGTGGGTCGTCGCGAGCGAGCGGTTCTGGGGCAAGGACCGCGTCGATTGGCTCGCTGCGCGCGTGCGCGAGCTCGCGGGAGCGCCCGCGTGATCGAATCGGTCCGGGCGCTCCTGCCGCGCATCCGGGCGGCGGCGGACGAGATCGAACGGGCCCGGCGGCTGCCGCTGGAGCTCGTGCACGCGCTCGCCGACGCCGGCGTCTTCCGCCTCTGCGTGCCGCAGGCGCTCGGCGGGGAGGAAGCCCACCCCGGTCGCCTCGTCGAGGTGATCGAAGCCATCGCCACCGCCGACGGCTCGGCGGGATGGTGCGCCATGATCGGCGCCACCAGCGGCGTCGTGTCGGCGTATCTCCCCGACGACGTGGCGCGCGAGATCTACGGGACGGACCCCCGCGTCGTGACGGGCGGCGTGTACGCGCCGAGCGGCACGGCGGTGCCCGAGGCAGGGGGCTATCGCGTCTCCGGCCGCTGGCCGTTCGCATCCGGCAGCGAGCACTGCGCCTGGCTCATGGGGGGCTGTCTCGTGCGCGACGGTGGTGCGCCGCGCGCCCGCATGATGCTCTTCCCCGCCGCCGAGGCGCAGATCATCGACACGTGGACGGTCGCCGGCCTGCGGGGAACCGGGAGCCACGACATAGCGGTCGACGAGCTGTTCGTGCCCGCCGCGCGCTCGGTGTCGCTGACCGAAGACCACCCGAGCGCGGGCGGCGCGCTCTACGCGTTCCCGGTCTTTGGCCTGCTCGCCGGCGGGATCGCCGCCGTGGCGCTCGGGATCGCGCGCGCCGCGATCGACGAGCTGGTTCGGCTCGCCTCCACCAAGACGCCGCAGGGCTCGCGTCGCTCGCTCGCCGAGCGTGCCGTCGTCCAGGCGCAGGTCGCCGAGGCCGAAGCGCTCGTGCGCGGAGGCCGCGCGCTCCTCGCCGACGCGATCGGCGACGCCTGGCTCGCAGCCGAGGCGACCGGCGAGATCGCGACGGCGGAGCGCGCGGCGCTTCGCGTCGCCGCGACGCACGCGACGACCAGCGCCGCGCGGGCGACCGATCTCATGTACAACGCGGGGGGCGGGACGTCGGTCTACGCGACGAGCCCGCTCCAGCGCTGCTTCCGGGACGTGCACGTCGCCACCCAGCACGCGATGGTGGCACCCGCGACGCTCGAGCTGGCCGGTCGCATCTTTCTCGGCCTCGACACGGATACGACCCAGCTATGAGCGCCTACACGACCCTCGAGACCGCGCGCACGGGCGACGTCCTGCGTGTGACGATCGCCCACCCGACCAGCCCGGTGAACGCGGTCGACGACGCGCTCCACCACGATCTCACGCGCCTCTTCGCCGACCTGAAGCGCGAGCGCGACGCGCGGGCCGTGATGCTGACCGGCCGCGGACGGGCGTTCTCGGCCGGCGGCGACTTCAACTGGTTCCCGCAGCTCCGCGAGCCCGGCCGCATGGAGGCCCTGCGGCGCGACGCGAAGCAGCTCATCTGGGACCTCCTCGACGTCGAGATCCCGATCGTCGCGGCGTTGAACGGGGCGGCGATGGGGCTCGGCGCGTCGATCGCGTTGCTGTGCGACGTGATCTTCATGGCCGACACCGCGACGATCGGCGACCCGCACGTGCGGGTCGGCATCGTCGCTGGCGACGGCGGCGCCGCCATCTGGCCGCTCGCCGTGGGTCCCGCGCGGGCCAAACAGTATCTGCTGACGGGCGATCCGCTGCCCGCCGCCGAGGCCGAGCGGATCGGGCTCGTGAACAAGGTCGTGCCGGCCGCGGACCTCGATCGCGAGGCGAGCGCCTTCGCGGCCCGCCTCGCCGCCGGCGCGCCGCTCGCGGTCCGCTACACGAAGCTCGCCGTGAACAAGCTCGTGAAGGACGCGTTCAACGTCGCCTTCGACGCGTCGACGGCGCTCGAGCTCGTCACCTTCCAGAGCGAAGACCACCAGGAGGCGCTCGCGGCGATCCGCGAGAAGCGCCCGCCCGCGTTCAAGGGACGCTGAAAGGAGATCCGACCCGTGCTGACCGTCATCGCAACCCTCAAGGTGAAAGCCGACAAGACCGCCGCGTTCGAGGACGAGGCGCGCAAGATGATCGCGCACGTCGAGGCGAACGAGCCCGGCACGAAGACCTACGTCTGCCACCGCAGCACCGCCGACCCGACCGTCTACGTCTTCTACGAGATCTACGCCGACCAGGCGGCCTTCGCGCAGCACGGCGGCAGCGCGGCCATGCAGGCGTTCTTCGGCGCCATGCGCGGCATCGCCGACGGACGTCCCGAGATCGCGATGTACGAGGAGATCGCCGCGGTCAGGCGATAGCTTCGCCGTCGCGGCGCACGTCGTGGATGCGGGTACGCAGATTGCGGCGGACCCCCTCCGCGTCGAGGCCGATCGCTTCGCAGATGTTGTCGAAGCTGAACGGCCAGCTCCGATCGCGGCTCTCGACGTACGCGATCGCGCTGCGCTGTGCACGGCGATCTTCGCGCGAAGCGATGCCCGTAGCGCGGGCGTACGCGGTGCCCTGACAGTCGTCGAGAACGGTCTGCAAGACGGCGAGCATGAGGCGCTTCTGCGGGCCGGCGAGCTGCGCGTCGGCGCGGCGCAGGTACTGGATCGGGAGGATGACGTGCAGGCTGCTCATCGAGGCGCCTCGCCGTGCGTGACCGCTATCCTCGCTGCCCGAAGGGCCGATGCGTCGCAGCCCCATGCGAGACCGTCGTCGCACTCTGGGCGGGCTGCGGGGCGGGCCGTGCGGCGGTGGTGCGTAGCTCGTCGGCACCGAGCCAGCCGTCCGAACCGTTCTCGCGCGCGCGCACGCGATAGCGCGTTCCGGCCGAGCCGCGCGGGCGCCAGGCGAGCACCTCGACCTCGGCGCCGTCACCCAGGCCGCCCCCCGGGGTCACGCCGCGCTCGTCCATCAGGACGACGATCGGGCGATCGGACGGGGAGTGGACGAACACCCGCTGGCCGACGGCGAGGACCGGTCGCGTGTCACGGGGGCGGCCGACCGGTCGCTGACGAGAGGGAATGAACGCCATGTAATCTCCTCTGGGAGCCGCGCCCGAGGAGGGAGGCTCCATGCCTCTGTCCTGGCCGAGGGTTCACTCTCCGCCGGAATGACGGCCGCTGTCAACTCCGTGGCGGGTGCCACTGTCAGCGGATTGACCCTCACCCGCAATCGAGAAGCCGCCGATACTCCGATCGGTAATGGAGCCGCACGCCTCACGTGTACTCGGCGCGGTGCTCGACGCCGTCGGGGACGCGGCCGGCTATCCGGACGTGCTCTTCCGCATCTGCCGTGCGCTCGTCGAGGCGGTCCCGTGCGAGCAGACGACCATCTACGCCTACTCGCGGCGCACGCGGACCTATCTACCGAAGGCGGACTTCGGAACCCCGTCGCACGTCGTCGAACGCTTCCTGCGGCGCGGCTTCGGGGCGCGGACGTTCGGTGACGATACGGGCCTCTCGGCCGGCCGCCTGCTGTGCGCGTCGACGGCCGACGCCTCGCCGGTGATGGCCGAGGTGCTCGAAGCCGCCGAGCTGTCCGGGCTGATCCTGCTCCCCCTCGTCTTCAACGGCGAGAACGAAGGGACGATCAGCTGCGGCCTCAAGCACTCGCAGCGCTTCAACGCGGAGCAGATCGAGGCCCTGCAGCGCGTGGCGGCGCACGTGGCGCTGCTGGTTCGCAACGCCCGCCTGGAAGCGGACGCCGCGCGTCTCGTCACGCGGCGCACGTGGCTCGCGACGTGGGCGGCGCAGGTTCTGGCGGCGACCGACGCGCTCGACGTCGGGGCGCTCCTGGGTCAGATGAGCCGGGACCTGTTCCGCGCGAGCGGCGCGTGGCTCCTCATGGTGGAGGAGGACGCGCTCGTCGCACGCCAGACGGCCGCGCAGGATCGGGGCGCCGAGCTCGCGCGCATCCCGCTCGGCGACCGCTCGGTGTCGACCGACGCCCTGCGCTGCGGGCAGGTGCTGGTCGCGAACGACTTCCGCAAGTCGGAGTACATGCTCCACGAAGCGGCGCGGCGCTTCCATCCCGCCTCGGTGCTGGCCGTTCCGCTCTTCGACGACGCGGGGCCGGTCGGCGTGCTCGTCGTCCACGATCGCGACCACCCGCGCCGGTTCCGGCCGACCGACGAGGAGGACGCGCGGATCCTCGCCACGGTGGCGACGGCCGCGTTGCGCAAGGTACTGCTCGTCGAGGCCATCACGCGCGCCAATCGCGCCAAGAGCGACTTCCTGGCGAGCGTGTCCCACGACCTGCGGACCCCCCTCAACATCATCACGGGCTACGCGCAGCTCCTGCACGAGGAGGCGTTCGGGCCGCTCACGCCCGAGCAGTCGGACACGCTCCGCCGCATCCTGCGGACGGCGGCGGATCAGCTGGGGCTCATCAACGACCTGCTCGATCTGGCCCGCATCGAGCAGGGAAAGGTCGCGTGGACGCCCCAGCCGATGGCGGTCGCCCGGCTGATCCCGCCGCTCGCGGAGATGATGGAAGCGCTGCTGCGCAATCGGCCGGTGCGCTTCGAAGCGGCGGTTTCCGAGGACGTCGTCGCCCGGGCCGATCCCGAGCGCGTCCGCCAGGTGCTCGTGAACCTCCTCACCAACGCTGCGAAGTTCACGAACGAGGGCTGCGTGCGCCTCGTGGCGGCGCTCGAAGGCGAGGGCGTCTGCATCTCGGTCGAGGACACCGGTCCCGGCATCGAGCCCGAGCTGCGCGATCGCGTGCTCGAGCCGTTCGCGCGGGGCTCCTCGCCCCAGGCCGGCTCCGGTCTCGGCCTCGCGATCGTCGCGCGCCTGATCCAGGTGATGCAGGGGACGATCGCCATCGACAGCACTCCGGGCGCCGGCACCCGGATCGCCGTCCGTCTCCCGGCCGCCTAGCCCACCTCGGAGACGGCGTCGAGCTCGCCCGGCTCGGGGAGATCGTCTTCCGGCGGTCCGGCGGCGAGCCATGCATCGGCGGCGCGGCGGCCGGCGGCCGCGAGCTTCTCGAGCATCACGCGCCGGAAGTCGAGATAGGAGCCGGGGCCGCAGATCTCCGTCTCGGGCCGCAGCGCCTTGTAGAGGCGCACCGCGCGGTAGCCGCCCTCGAGCTTCGCCAGGCGATTGCGCGTGAAGAGCAGCTTGCGGTCGACGTTGTAGGCGTTCTCGAGCAGCGCATCGACCGTGCGCTCGACCGCGTCGCCGAGGCTGCGGAGCGGCCGCGCCGACGCGACGCCGGGCGTCTGCGTCACGAGCACCGTGACGATCTCCTCGACGCCGAGCGCCACGACCGGCGCGAGGGGCGTGTTCACGAGCAGTCCGCCGTCCCACAGGAGATGGTTCTCGACCGCGACCGGCGGGAAGAGGAGGGGAATGCTCGCGCTCGCCATCACCATGTCGACCGTGATCGCCGGCACGATGTGGTAGTCGGGCTCGCGGGTGAGCGGCGTCGCGACCGTGACGTAGCGCACGATGCGGCCCGTGCGCACGTCGACCGTGTTGATGGCGAGGCGCATCGCGCGCTCGTGGATCGTCTCGCCGCCGAACGTGTCGACGAGACGCTGGCGCAGCCGGGTCGTGTCGGCGAGCGCGGAGCGCCGCACGCCGCCGAGGAAGCGGCCGACGAGATCGAACCGTGACGTCAGCAGGTACTCCGTGACGAGCGCGAGGAAGCTCCCCAGCCGCGGCGGCACGTGGTTCTGCGCGCGCTGGATGAAGCGCCGCACGGCCGGACCGCCGCCGAAGACATCGAGCGAGTCCTCGGCGGTGAGGTCGGCGACCGCCTTGATCGCTTCCTCGAAGAACGTCGGATCGACGACCACCGGCGGATCGGCGGCGATGTCGCGCCAGAACTGCCGCATCTCCTGCGGGCTCTTGCCGCTCGCCAGCAGGGCCGCATTGATGCCGCCCGCCGACGTCCCGGAGGCCACCACGGGCCCCGCGCCGAACTCCGGATCCTGGAGGAGCCGCTCGAGCACGCCCACCTGGAACGCCCCGCGCGCACCACCGCCCGAAAGCACCAACCCCCACCGCCGCCCCATCGCGTTCCCTTGTAGAGGAGGGCGGGGCCGGGCGCAAAACGGCCGCGCGGGGTGTCGCCCGCCGCGCCGCGGCGGGTGTCGCCCGCCGCGCCGCTCCGTGGTAAGCGCGAGCCGCCATGACGACCGAGAAATCTTCTGCAGGTCTGCTCGCCGGCGTCCGGATCATCGAGAGTGCGCTGCTCGGGCCCGGCGCCGTCGGCATGCAGCTCGCCGATCTCGGCGCCGAGATCATCAAGGTGGAAGGACCGGGCGGCGACTACGTGCGCAAGATGGCCTTCCCGATCGTCGATGGCATCTCGCTGCTGCACTGGCATCTCAATCGCGGCAAGAAGAGCATCATCCTCGACCTGCGGACGCCCGAGGGCGTCGCCACGTACATGGACCTCGCGCGCGGTGCCGACGCCGTCATCGAGGGCATGCGTCCGGGCGCGCTCGCGCGCCGCGGCCTCGGCTACGACGACCTGCGCAAGGTGAACCCGAAGATCGTCTTCTGCACGCTCTCGGGCTACGGCATGACCGGCCCGTACAAGGACATGCCGAGCCACGGTATCGCCTACGACGTCTGGGCGGGCGTGGCCCGCCCGACCTTCAACGCGGAGGGCATGCCGACGCTGCCGTCGTACACGGCCATCGGCATCAACGCCGGCCCGCTCTACGCTGCGCTGGGGATCTGCGCGGCCATCATCCGTGCGCGGGCCACGGGCGCCGGCTGCCGGTTCGAGGTCGCGCAGAGCGATGCGGCGGCGGCGTTCAACTGGAACGGCATCGAGGGCAACAAGGCATACGAGCGTCCCGAGGACGAGGTCACGGGGAACGACGGCGACGGCAAGGGGCCGCGCCGTCCGGTCGGCGACGACAGCATGACCGAGTCGGTCCGCTACCAGTACTACCGGTCGAAAGACGGCCTCGTCCTCTTCATGGCATCGGAGCGCGAGTTCTGGAAGAACTTCTGCGAGGGCGTGGGGCGGCCGGAGCTGTTCGCGCAGAACCCGGGCGCGAAGTACGCGGACCACGCGCGCGGCAATATGGCGCTGCGCCGCGAGCTGGCGGCCATCTTCGCGACGCGCACGACCGACCAGTGGATCGCCTTCGGGCTCGAGGTGAACACCCCCATCTGTCCGGCGAACACGGTGAAGACGATCACGAAGGACCCGCAGTTCCAGGCGCGACTGCCGCTGCGGCCCTACCGGGAGGCGGGGACGGATCTGATGCCGTCGCCGGTGAAGCTGATCGGCGAGGAGCTGCCGGTGCCGGCGATCGCGGCTCGCGAGCCCGGCCGCGACACCGACGAGGTGCTGCGTGGGGTCCTCGGGTACGACGCGGCACGGATCGCGGCGTTGCGTCAGGCGGGCGCCCTCGGCTAGCGCACGATGCGGCCCCGGCGCTCGGGCGGCGGCTTCGCCGCGATCGGCTACTCCATCGCGAGGGCGCGCGAGGCCGGCGGGCTCCTCCAGGTCGGCCGGCGCCTCGCGACGCACAACACGTGCAAGACGTGCGCGGTCGGCATGGGCGGCCAGCAAGGCGGCATGCGCAACGAGGCCGGCTCGTTCCCCGAGGTCTGCAAGAAGTCGATCCAGGCCCAGGCGGCGGACATGCAGCCGCCGATCGACGAGACGTTCCTGCGCACGCACGACCTGGCAACGCTCGAGCGCTGGTCATCGCGCGAGCTGGAGCGCGCGGGACGCATCGGCTTCCCGATCGTGTGGCGCGAGGGCGACACGCACCTCCGCCGGATCGGATGGGACGAGGCGCTCCACATGGCCGCCGGCGCCTTCACCGCGACCATCCCCGACCGCACCTTCTTCTACGCCTCGGGACGCAGCAGCAACGAGGCGGCATTCCTCCTCCAGTGCTTCGCCCGCGTCTACGGGACGAACAACGTCAACAACTGCTCGTACTACTGCCACCAGGCCTCCAGCGTCGCGCTCGCCGAAGCGATCGGGAGCGGCACCGCGACGGTCACGCTCGAGGACCTCGGCCAGGCCGACCTCGCGGTCGTCGTCGGTGCCAATCCCGCCTCGAACCACCCGCGGCTGATCACGCAGCTCGTCGAGCTGCGGCGGCGCGGCGGGAAGGTGATCGTCGTGAATCCGTACCGCGAGGTCGGGCTCGTGCGGTTCCGGGTCCCGTCGGACTGGCGGAGCATGATGTTCGGCTCGGAGGTGTCGGATCTCTACCTGCAGCCGCACGTGGGATCCGACGTGGCGCTCCTCGTGCTGCTGTTGCGACGGGTGATCGAGCGGGGTGCGGTCGACCAGGCGTTCATCGGCGCCCACACGACCGGATGGGACGCGGTACGCACCGCGGTGATGGCACACGACGCGCGCGCCCTGCGCGAGGCGTGCGGCATACCGCGCGAGCAGGAGGAGCAGGCGGCCGAGCTGCTCGGGAAGGCGCGACGGGGGATCTTCGCGTGGGCGATGGGCATCACGCAGCACCGCAACGGCGTCGACAACGTGCAGGCGATCGTCAACCTGGCGCTCGCGCGCGGCTGGGTCGGCCGGCCGGGCTGTGGCCTGCTGCCGATCCGGGGTCACTCGAACGTGCAGGGCGTCGGCTCGGTCGGCGTCGCGCCGGCGCTGAAGACCGAGTTCGCGCGGCGCCTGGGCGAGCTCTACGGCGTGCGGCTGCCCGGCACACCCGGCATGCACACGCTGGCGAGCGTCGAAGCGGCCGCGGCGGCACGGATCGACGCGGCGCTGCTGCTGGGCGGCAACCTCTTCTCGGCGACGCCGGATCGCGCCTGGACGGGTGCGGCTCTCCGCAAGATCGGGACCACGGTCTACGTCTCGACCAAGCTGAACGAGAGCCACGTGCACGGCCGGGGGCGCACGCACCTCGTGCTGCCGGCGCTGGCGCGCGACGAGGAGCGGCAGTGCACGACGCAGGAGAGCATGTTCAACTTCGTGCGGCTGTCCGACGGCGGCGCGCCCGCCGCGTCGGCGGAGATGCGCTCGGAGGTCGAGATCATCGCCGCGCTCGCGCAGGCGGTGCTCCCGCCGGGGCCGGTCGACTTCGGCACCCTCACCGATCACGCCGCAATCCGCGCGGCGATCGCGAAGGTGGTCCCGGGCTACGAGAAGATCGGCGACGTCGATCGCACCCGCGAGGAGTTCCGGGTTGCCGGGCGCATCCACCATGAGCCCCGCTTCGCGACGCCGGACGGCCGCGCGCGCTGCCGCGTGACGCCGCTCCCGGCGTACGCGCCGGGCCCGGGTGAGTTCCGGTTGATGACGCTGCGCTCGGAGGGACAGTTCAACACCGTCGTCTACGAGGACGAGGACCTCTATCGCGGCAACGAGCGCCGCGACGTCGTCATGATGAACGCCGAGGACGCGCGCCGGCTCGGCCTCGCCAAGGACGCGCGGGTGCGCGTCGAGAACGCGACCGGCGCCATGGAGGCGCTCGTTCGCCTGGCACCGCTCCCGCCCGGGAACCTCGCGATGTACTACCCCGAAGCGAACGTCCTCATCCCGCGCGAGATCGACCCGCGCTCGGCGACGCCCGTCTTCAAGTCGACGACGGCACGCGTGGAGCCGGTGTAGGACGCGTCGCCGGCACGTGGCGCCGAGGCGTCCTTCTACATCCGGTAGAGGAGCGCCGCGTTTCCTCCGAGCAGGCCCGCGCGGGCGTCCGGCGGAAGCGTCGCAGCCAGCTCCCGCAGCTCGTCCATGTAGCCGGCGTCGTGGTCGCTGTGCGGGTAGTCGGTCGCCCACAGGAAGCGGTCCGCGCCGACGTGCTGCATGACGAGCGGGAGCGTGCGCTCGTCGGGGTCGCCCGAGATCCAGCACTGGCGTCGCACGTAGGTGCTCGGCGGCTCGCGGAGCGGGATCGTCACGCGCAGGCTCGAGCGCGCGAGGGCGTCCATGCGGTCCATCCAGTAGCCGAGCCAGCCGGCGCCCGACTCCAACACGACCAGGCGAAGCGCGGGGAAGCGGTCGAAGGTCGCGTACTGGAAGAACGTCGTGAAGGCCTGCTGCACCGCCTGCGCGAACATCACCTGGAGGTACCACGCGCCGGGAAACGGTACGGCTTCGGGCCACGTGAGCTCGTCGAACCGGTGATGCAGCGACCGCGATGGCGGATCGACGCCGGTGTGCAGCGCGATCGGGACGTCGAGATCGCACGCCGCGGCGAACAGCGGATCGTGGGCGGGGTGCCCGTGCGGGAGGCCGGAGAGCGTGAAGGGGAGGAGGAAGCCGCCCCGTGCCCCGGCGCGAACCGCGCGTCGCAGCTCCGTCGCCGCGGCATCCGGATCACCGAGCGAGAGGTGCGCGACGGGTACGAGCCGGCCGCCGCTTGCGGCGCAGAACTCCTCGATCCACCGGTTGTACGCGCGCGCGTGCGCGAGCGCGTAGGCGGGATCCGACACCTCGGCTTCCCACTGCAGGCCGAGGCTCGGGTAGAGAAGCGCGGCGGCGATGCCGTCGCGATCGAGGAGCGCGATGCGAGCCGCGGGATCGACCGCGGGACGCGGCGCGTTCTCGGCGTAGCGACCCGAGAGGCACGCGGCCGCGAGCTCGTCGAAGGGTTTCCCCATGCCGCCGAAGCCGCCCAGCATCTCCGGCGTCGTGAGCCGCGCCGGCCGGCCGTCGACGACGAGCGCATCGCGTCCGTCCGGCTGGCGCGCGACTCTGATCGCACGATCTCGCCAGGCGGGCTCGATGTACCGGGCCCATACGTCCGGCGGCTCGAGGACGTGGCCGTCGGCGTCGATGATCCGCTCGGTCACGGCCTCGTGCTAGCGCCTTCGCTCGGGCCGGGTCAACGCGGTCGCGATCGTCGCCTACTCGTGGGCAGCGGCCTTGACGCGCTCTTTGTCGGCGTGGGCGTCGGCGCGGGTGCGGGCGGCGTTCTCCTTCCAGGTCTGCTTGGCCTTACGCGGCCCGCCCGTGAAGAAGTCGCGCACGGTGCGGCCGACCGCGAGCGTACCGTCGCGCACGGCGTGCCCCGCCGTCCGCGCCGACTCCTTCGGTACGTCGACCACCGGGCTTTCCGCTCGAGCACACGGCGCCGCGAGCCCGAGCACCACGACGAGCGTCGCTATGATGCGCATGCTCAAAGCGTACACGCGTCCGATCCGTGCGCAACCGCGGCCGCGCCGACCGCGCCGCAAAAGGCGCCGCGTGCCAGGAAGAACGGGCGATTTCCGAACCGGGCGGTGATCTCTCCGAGAATCGCCCGCAGCGCCGGATTCCCCACCAACGTCGAGCCGCAGTACACGACCGTGTCGATCCGGGTCTCGCGCGCGAGCCCACCGCAGATGAGGGCGACGTTCTCGCCGACGAGCCCCATGAGCGCGTGCGCGACGTCCCCGGGCTGCGTCGACGCGAGCTTCGCGAAGCTCGACGCCGTCAGGTCGGCGGCGATGGCGGGCGCGACGTCGCGGTAGACGTCGCCGACCAGGAGATCGACGCGCCGGCGATCGCCCTGGGACGCCAGCTCGGCGATCGCGCGAAACGACTCGGCGCCGAGCAGGAGCCGTCCGAGGCCGAGCACCGTGCCGCCGCCGAGCGCCGTGCCGCCGACGCGGGCGACGTGCCCATCGTCGACCGACAAGATCGAAGTTCCCGTTCCGAGTGAGACGAGCAGATAGCGATCGGGCAGCACGACCCCCTCGTCGGCGGCGACGATCGGCGCACCCCGCGCCCAGGCCTCGAACTCGGGGACGTGCGTCACGGGCACGCCGGCCACCTCGGCGCCGAGGCCGATCGCGCCACCCCCGGTCGCGGCGACCCGCGTGGGGCCGAGCGTCTCGAGCCGCGCCCGCACGGGTGCGAGGTCGCGCGACGGATGATGCTCCGTTGCCAGGGTCGGACCTCGCACCGCGAGCTTGCAAAGCGTCGCGCCGACGTCGAGCCCGATGGTGGGCGGCACGGCGCGGGACGCTACCACCGGGCACCTGCCCGCCGCCAGGCGGCCGGATCGCCGCTCATCGCAGCCGGCGCCGGTAGAGGCCGACGCCGGCTGCGAGGTACGCGAGCCCGTACGTCAGCATCACCGCCGTCGGCACGAGCGCCGCCTCGTGCCGGCGGTGTCGCATCATGAGGTCGTTGAACGCGTCCATCGCCCAGGTGGTGGGAAACGCGAGCGCCACCTGCCGCATCCAGCGCGGCTCGAGATCGATGGGCCACCAGCAGCCGCCGACGGCGGCCATCGTCATGATCACGATGGATCCGACGGGCAGCAGGGCCTCGCGCGACCGCGTCGTACCCGCGACCACGAGCCCGAAGGCCGCGCCCGCGAAGACGATCCCGATGGTGGGGAGCACGAGGGCCCACGGCTCGGGCCCCAGCGAGACGCCGAAGCAGAGCCACCCGACCGCGAGGAGCACGATCATCTGCGCGACCCCGACGCAGAAGCGCGAGCCGAGCTTCGCGACCAGCACCTGCGTCAAGGACACCGGCATGGCGCGCAGCCGATCGAGCGTGCCCCAGTCGCGCTCGTCGACGAGGCCGAGCGAGACGCCGAGCAGCATGCCGAGGAGGATGAAGGTCACCGCGAAACCGGGCACGTTCTGGTCGAAGGTGTTCATGGTGACGGCGCCGCCCCCGACGTTCACCTCGTCGACGCCGAGCGAGGCGCGCACGGCGGCGGGCGCAGGCGGCAGCTCGACGTCCGGTACGTCGATCTTCGGCAGCGCGGGGAGCGCCGGCAGCTCGATCTCGAGCTTCGGCAGCGCACCCGCCGCAGAGACCATCGGCGGCGGGTCGGGGAAGGACGGTGGCGGGGGGATCGCGTCGGCGCGACTTCCCGCGAGCCGGCGCAGCTCCGCGAGCCAGTCTTCGAGGGCCCGGCGCTTCCCCGCGAGCTGCTCGAGGTAGGCGCGGAGCGGCGCGAGGCGAGCATCGAGCGCGTGCGCCACGTCGTCGCGTGCGCGAGCGATCGACGCCTCGGCGCCACGCCGTCGCTTGGCGGCGTCGTTCCAGGCCGCTTCGATCTCGTCGCGCGCGCGCAGCGTCCGGCTGCGCAGCTCGCCGAGCTGCCGCGCCACCCGCTCGCGCTCGGCGCGCGCGTCGTCGGCGAGCCGCGTCGCGCGTTCGCGCGCCAGCCCCTCGCGCAGCTCGGAGAGCTTGGCGCGCACGTTCAGGCGCTCGAGGTACTTGACCGTATCGACGTAGAGGACGAGCCGGGCGGGCTCGCCCCGGTCGAGCGCCGCCGCGGTGCCCGCGGGGACGACCAGGGCCGAGCCGGCGCGCTTGCGGCGGACGAGGTCCTGGGCCTCGGCGCGTGTGGCGACCGGCTCGAGCCGCACCGAGGTCTCGTTCGCGAGCCGCTCGCGGATGGTGCGGCCGAGCGCGCCGCCGTCCTCGTCGACGAACGGCAGCTCGTAGGCCGTCTGCCCGCTCGGGTCGGCGCCGTAGAGGTTCGCGAGCGAGAAGCCCGCGACGGCGATCACGACCATGGGCGCGATCATGAGGAAGAAGAGCCCGGCGCGATCGCGCCAGAGCAGGCGCAGATCCTTCGCGAACAGGGGTCCGAGCGCACCCATCAGTCGCGCAGCTCGCGGCCCGTGAGGCGCAGGAAGACGTCCTGGAGATCCGTCTGGTGGAGGTGGAACTCCAGCACGTCGCCGCCCACGGCGGTCGCGCGCTCGAGCACGAGCGCGGCGTCGGCGAGGGTCGCGAGCGTCACCAGCGCCTCGTGACCGCGCGGCGTCACGACCGGCGCACCCGCGGCGGACCCGGCGCCAGCGCCGTCGAGCCATCCCGCCGGCAGCGGTTCGCGCGTGACGAGCGTCAGCCGCAGGCCCTCGCCCAGCTCGTGCACGAGCGCCGCCGGCGTTCCGGAGGCGATCACCCGCCCGTGGTCCAGCAGCACGACGCGATCGCAGACGCGCTCGGCTTCCTCGAGCAGGTGCGTGCTGAAGAGGACGGCCGCGCCGCGCGTCGCCTCGCCGCGGACGGCGTCGAGGATCCGCTCGCGCGACTGCGGATCGACGCCGACCGTCGCCTCGTCCAGGAGCACCACGCGGGGCGCGTGCAGGAGCCCGCACGCGAGGTTGAGGCGCCGCTGCATGCCGCCCGAGAACGTCGCCACCACGTCGGCCGCGCGGTCCTCGAGGCCGACCAGGACGAGCGCGCGATCGACCGCCGCGCGCGCGGCGCCGCCGCCCAGGCGGGCGGCACGCGCGAAGAACCAGAGATTCTCGCGCGCCGAGAGGGACGGATAGAGCGCGATCGACTGCGGGACGACGCCGAGCGCGCTCCGCACCGCCGACGGCGCGTCCGAAACCGAGTGGCCGGCGACCGCCACCATGCCGGCGTCGGGGCGCCGCAGGGTCGAGAGCACCGACAGCGTGGTCGTCTTGCCCGCCCCGTTCGGTCCGAGAAGGCCCACGACCTCGCCGGCCGAGATGGCGAAGCTCACGTCGTCGAGGATCGTGCGGCCGCCGAGCGCGAGCCGGAGGCCACGGACCTCGACGAGCGTCATCTCGCCCATCGATGACCGGCGACCGCCGACCTGTCAACGCGGGTGCGTGTCGATCCAGCGCCACAGGAGCGGCGTCAGCGCGCCGAGCAACGCGCCGAGCGCCGTCCCCACGAGGACGAGCGCGAGGGCGAGCGGACCGGCGCCGCCGGAGACGCCGACGATCCAACCCGAGAGTCCCCCGCCGGCCGCGCCGGCCGCGGAGGAGACCGCGAGTCGATGGGGTCTCGCTGCCGCCATGGCCACGATTCGAGGATATCGGCTGGCGGCGCACGTTCGAGGTCGCGCTCGCCGGGCACATCGCCTTGACGGAGTCCTGCGCGAGTGGAATCAGCACTCGCCATGGCGATCGAAGAAGGCAAGAAGGCCCCCGCGTTTTCGCTACCCGATCAGGACGGGAAGAAAGTCTCGCTCGGCGACTTCGCCGGGAAGCATCTCGTCCTCTACTTTTATCCGAAGGACGACACGCCCGGGTGCACGAAGGAGGCGTGCGGCTTCCGCGACGACTGGAAGACGCTCCAGAAGCTCGGCGTCGCGGTGGTCGGCGTTTCGGGCGACGGTGCGGCGTCCCACCAGAAGTTCCGCGCCAAGTACAAGCTGCCGTTCCCGCTCCTGTCCGATCCCGACAGGAAGATGATGGCGAGCTACGGCGCGTACGGCGAGAAGACTATGTACGGCAAGAAGGTGATCGGGGTCATCCGCTCCACCGTCTGGATCGGTCCCGACGGCAAGGTGCGCAGGCACTGGAGAAGGGTGGCCAAGGCCGAAGACCACCCGAGCCAGGTGCTGGAGCAGCTGAAGGGCGAGCTCTAGCCTGTTACAACCCGTCGCCGCTCGCGCCCGGGACCGGCTCGAGGCGGAGCGTGTACGGGTGGCTCATGTACGCGACGAAGAGGTCGCTCCAGTACTTCTGCCCCATCGCGGCGGCCACCTTCTCCACCATGTCGGGCGCCTGGACGCCGCGGACCTGCTCGAACGTCTTGCCGGCGATGCGAACGCCGATCACGGGCTTGCTGACGTTGCGATCGAAGCGGCCCGCGGCGCGCGATCCGAGACGCACGTAGAGCTGGCCGTCGATCACGACGAGCCACACGGGGAACCAGTGCGGCTCCTGGCCCGGGTCCGTGGTGCGAAGCTCGACCGTGGATTCGTTCGTCCACGCCTGGGGCGTCCAGTCGGCGGCGCGGACGGGGTGGCCGACGAGCAGGGCGGTCACGATCGCCGTCGCGACGAGTGCGGTTCGCATGTGCGGCTTCATGGCAGGTGCGCGGGGTGGCCGGCAAACGAGCCGCCGCTTGACCGGGGCCGTACCGGATGGCGTATCGACTACCCGATGCTGCTGCTCCAGGCCTGGGCGCCCTGGCTGTTCCTCGTCGCGGCCGTGGTCGGCGCCTGGTTCACGTTCAACGCGTATCGCCCCATCAACTGGCCGGCGCCGATGGCGCTCGGATCGTTCTTCGCGGGGTGGCTCACGACCGAGCTCGCGTTCCACCACATCGCCTGGCAGGCGGCGATGACGCTCGTGTTCGTGTGGGCGGGCGCGCTCACCGCATGGCCCGGCTGGGTGGCCCTGGGGCTGACGCTCGTGTCGTGGATCGGCCTCGCGCGCTGCTACGTGAAGGCGCGCGCCGCAGAGGGCGTCGTCGAGACCGCGCTCACGACCGCGCTCGGCGGCGACTACGTGGAGCGGATCCTCCCCGCCGTGCGCGAGCAGTTCGCGCCCGCCGTCGACTGGTGGCAGATCGCGCTGCCGTTCCCGATGCGCCATGCGTCGGTCGAGCGCATCCGCGACGTCGAGTATCACCGCGTGGGGAACCTCGGCCTCCACCTCGACGTCTATCGACATCGCGACCGTCCGAGCGGGTGTCCGACGCTGCTCCAGGTCCACGGCGGCGGATGGATGGTCGGCAGCAAGAACGAGCAGGGCGTTCCGCTGATGCTCCACCTCGCGGCGCGCGGCTGGGTGTGCGTCAGCGTCGACTACCGTCTGTCGCCGCGTGCGACCTTCCCCGAGCCGCTGGTCGACGTGAAGCACGCGATCCGCTGGATCCGCGAGCACGGCGCCGAGTACGGCGCCAACCCGGACTTCCTCGTCGTCACCGGCGGCTCGGCAGGCGGGCACCTGTCCTCGCTCGTGGCGCTCACCGCGAACGATCCGGAGTACCAGCCGGGCTTCGAGGCGATCGACACCAGCGTCCGCGGCTGCGTCGCGTTCTACGGCGTGTACGATTTCACCGATCGTCACGGGCACTACCGCAATCCCGGGCTGGGGAAGCTTCTCGCGCGCTACGTCATGAAGGCGAAGCTCGCCCACGCGCGCGACGCGTACGAGAAGGCGTCGCCGATGAGCCGCGTGCACGAGGGCGCGCCCCCGTTCTTCGTCATCCACGGCGATCGCGACACGCTCGTGCCGGTCGCCGAGGCGCGGCGGTTCACCGAGACGCTGCGCGGGGCGCTGCGCGCGCCGGTGGTGTACGCGGAGATCCCCGGTGCGCAGCACGCATTCGAGCTCTTCCCGTCGCTGCGCACCACGTTCGTCGTGCACGGCGTCGAGCGCTTCCTCGCCTGGCTCTACAGCCAGTACCTGGCCGAGCACGGCACGACGGAAGGGACGCGCGCCAGCGCGTGACTCACCCGGGCGTCGGCCCGGCGCCCGCAGCGGTCTCGTACAGCTCGATCTCGTGGACGCCCCAGTGCGGCCACCACCCGATCGCCATGATCCCCGTCCCGACGGCAGGTCGCACGAAGCGGAAGTGCTGCCGCGACTCGGCCGGAATCACGAGGTCGACCAGAGATCCTCCGAATCCCTCGCGGCGCTCCGCAGTGGCGGCTCGACGAGCGTCTCGCCGGCGGCGGGCGTCCACGTGATCCCGTCGACGGAGGTCTCGCCCATCCTTCGAGCAGCGTATCGAGGCGGCAGGCGGGATACGTGTCCGGGAGCCGGCCTCGCCTTCGTCACCACGCGGTGGGTGCTGCGGGCCGCGCCCTGCGCGCCGAACTACGCCGTGCTGCCGTACTTCCCGCTCGTGCTCTGGCTGGTCACGCGTCCCGTGCTGAGCGGACGCGCCGTGGCGCTGCTCGCGGGGCTCGTCGCCATCCAGTCGGCGTCCGGGGTCTACGTCGCAGCCGGGTTGCTCGGGTCGCTCGTCCTGTTGGGCGGTGGCGAGCTCCTGGGCTCGTCCACACGCGCGCACGGACGTCGCACGCTCGCCGCCGTGGCGCTCGCGCTCCCGTTCGTGCTGCTGCTCTTCTGGGACACCTGGTCGTCCGTGCCGAGAACCCTCGCCTCGCCGAGCAGACGTTGTGGGCGTTCCCCGAGCCGGTGCCGCTGCTCCTTCCCTGGGGCTGGCTCCTCTGGACGGCACCGACCAGCGTGCCGCTCGCCGCGTTCGCCCTGATCGCGATCGGCGGGCTGGCCGCATGGCGTGTTGGTCCGGGCGAGGGCCTGGGGCGGGTATGGGCGGTCGTGCTCGCCTGGGTCGTCGCGGGCGTCGTCGTCGCTCTGCCGCCGCGCGTGCTCGTCCACGGGCACGTTCTCGAGCTTCCGCAGGCGCTCGTGGCCCGCTGGACTCCGATCTACGAGGCGCTTCGCGTGCCCGAGCGGATCGGCGTGTCGGCGCTCGTCGGGCTGGCGCTGCTGGTGGGCCTCGCGTTCGCTGCCTGCGAGCGTCTCGTCCGACGATGGGCACCGGCGCTGCCCGCTGCCGGGGTGGGGCTCGTTCTCGCGCTCCTGGCGGGACTCGCGTGCTACGACGGCTACGTGAATGCGCGGGGGATCCCGTACATGCGGGGCAATCCACCCATCCCGGCGACCTTTCCGCTCTTCGAGGCGCCGGTCGAGGTCCCGGAGGTCATCGAGGCGCTGCGCGGAGCCGGACCCACGATCGACGTGCCGGCCTGGCCTCCGCGCGGCGCGGCGTCCGCGGGCCTGCACGCGAGAGCCACGTACCGCGCGATCCAGCACGGCAGGCCGATCCTCAACGGCTACAGCGGCTACTGGCCCGCCGGCTTTCCCGAACGCATGGCGGTCGCCACGCAGCTGCCAGGTCCGGCGGCGCTCGCCACGCTGCGGAACACCACCGGGCTGTCGACCGTGGTAGTTCGCCTCGACGAGCTCCGGCCGCGCATGCTGCAGGCGTGGGTCCTGGCCGCCGCCCATCCGGAGCGAAGCGGCCTCCGTCTCGTCGCCCACACGCCGTCGGTCCTGGTGCTTTCGGTCGCGCCCGACTCCGAGCGGAGATAGGTTGTGTGCGGATGGCGGACGGCGAAGAGCTGACGGCGCGCATGACGCCGAACGAAGGCCAGGCGCACGACTGGGCCGTCGTGCTCTCCGCAGCCGGTGTGTCGTGCCGCGTCGACCCGCGCGCGGAGGGCTGGGCGCTCGTCGTCTCGGTGCGGGACGCGACACGCGCCGCCGACGCGCTCGCGGCGTACGAGTCCGACGCGCCGCCGCCACCGATTCCCGACACGTTCGAGTACGGCCCCACGCGCGCCGGCTTTTTCATCGCGGCGCTGCTGCTCGCGTTCCGTCCCTTCACGGGCTACCGGATCGGCGCGAGCCCGGCGTTCCTTGCCGGTGAGGCGAACGCGGGCGCGATCGTCTCGGGTCAGGTGTGGCGCACGGTGACCGCGCTCACGCTCCACGCCGATCCGACGCATCTGCTCGGCAACGTGGTTGCGATGGCGCTGCTGGCGACCGCCGTGTGCCGGCTGCTCGGGCCCGGTCTGGGCGGCATGCTGATCCTCGTCGCCGGCGCGGGTGGCAATCTGCTCAACGCGTATCTGCGGACCGGCACGCACACGAGCGTCGGGGCGTCGACGGCGGTGTTCGGCGCCGTCGGCATCCTCGCCGGGCTCGCGATCATGCGGTCGGGCGGCGCGGGAAGGCGTCCGTGGGTGCCGTTCGCCGCCGGGCTGGCGCTGCTCGGGCTTCTCGGCACGGGCGAGCACGCCGACCTCGCGGCCCACTTCTTCGGGTTCCAGATCGGGATTGGTCTCGGTCTCGCGGTTGCGGTGATGCAGGGCGATCCGCCGGGCCGCCGCGTACAGCAATGGCTCGGCGGCGCGGCGCTGGCGACGGTCGCCGGCGCGTGGCTGCTCGCCCTCGGCACGATTCCTCGGAGGTAGGGACATGTACGAGACCCTGCGCGTCGATCGCGAAGACCACCTCACCTGGCTGACGCTCGATCGCCCGAACTCGCTGAACGCGATGAGCACGACCCTCATCCGCGAGCTCGGCGACTTCTTCTGGAAGCTGCACGACGACCGCGAGGCGCGCGTGCTGGTGCTGCGCGGCGCCGGTCGCGCGTTCTGCGCCGGCCTGGACCTGAAGGAGAACACGGGAGGGGAGGGCGCCGGCGGCTCCGTGCAGGGCGGCCTGCGAGCCCAGCGCGCCGTCAGCGAGCTCGCGATGCTCATGCGCCGCGCCCCGCAGCCGATCATCGCGGCGGTGCACGGTGCCGCGTGCGGCGGCGGCTTCGCGCTCGCCCTCGCGGCCGACGTGCGCATCGCGGGCGAGTCGGCGCGCATGAACGCCGCCTTCATCCGCATCGGCCTATCGGCCTGCGACGTGGGCGTCAGCTACTTCCTGCCGCGCCTGGTGGGAGCGTCGATCGCCTCCGAGCTGCTGCTCACCGGCAACTTCATCGACGCCGCCCGCGCCGAGCGGACAGGGCTCGTGTCGCGCGTCGTCCCCGACGGCGAGCTCGAGTCGGCGGCGCGCGCGATGGCGCAGGACATGCTGCGGAACTCGCCGATCGGCCTCCGCCTCACCAAGGAGTGCCTGAAGTTCTCGATCGACGCACCGTCGCTCGAGGCGGCCGTCGCGATGGAGGACCGCAACCAGATCCTCGCCGCGCAGACGAGCGACTTCCGCGAGGGCATCACGGCCTTCCTCCAGAAGCGCCCGCCGACGTTCGGGGACACATAGCCGGCCCAAGACTGCGTCTTGGGCCGGGGCCGAGAGTGTGGCGTCCGGGTACGCGCGTGCCACCGACGCTCGACCCTCTCCGACCCAAGACGGAGTCTTGGGTCGGCTTTCCTAGTTGACGATCGGGAGCGCGCCGCGCTGGGCCAAGTGCTCGCCGAACAGGATGCCGCGCGCGCGATACTTCTCCTCGGTGCGCTCGGTGATGAGGCCGAGGCGCATCAGGTTCGGCATCACGGTGTGCATGAAGGGCTCGCTGTTGAGGAACCCCCACTGCTCGAGCGAGTGCATGCTCTGCACGACGGCGTCGGGCTCGAGGCCGTACTTCGGCCCGAACCGGCGCAGCATGTCGAGCTGCTGGTTCGCATTGAGGGTCTCGAGGACCTCGAACGCGAAGTCCTCCATCGCGGCGCGTTCCTCCTCGGTCGACTCCTTCACGATGCGGCGCATGGAGAGGATTCCGAAGGCGGCGTGACGCGCCTCGTCCTGGTGGACGCGGGTGATGATGTCCTCGATGAGGGGGCTCGTGTTGGCGCGCTTCACGATGTCCATGATCCCGACCGCCATGCCCTCGAACAGGGTCTGCATGCCGAGCACCTTCAGCTTCCACGTCGGCGCCTCGAGGAGCTTGTCGAGCAGCACCTTCAAGGTCGGATCGATCGGGTGGATGACACCCATCTTGCGCTGCAGGAACTTCGCGAACACCTCGACGTGGCGCACCTCGTCGATCACCTGCGAGCCGGCGTACCACTTCTGGTCCATGGTGGGGCAGGTGTTCACGAGCTGGCCGCAGAGCTGGAGCGCCGCCTGCTCGCCGTGCAGGAGCTGCGAGATCAGGTGTGAGAACTCGTCCCACGCCGCCGCCCGGCAGGTCGCGTCGTCGGCCTCCATGGTGGCGAGGATCGACGGCATGAGCGCGCCGCCCTCCTTCACCATGAACCACTCCTCGCGCGGCAACGGGATCGACCAGTCGACGTCCTCTTCGGCGTTCCACTGGCCCTTCTTGCCGCGCTCGTAGAGCGAGCGGAGCTCCTCGACCTCGCTGCCGTACTCCCACGTCCAGTGCAGCTCGAGCGGTACCTCGACGTCGAGCTGGGTGCGCAGGCGCTGGATCTGCTGCTCGTCGACGAAGTCGACGACTTCGAAGGATCCGATCTGACGGCGGTTGTCGGGTAGCAGTGTCCTCATGGTTCGATCCTCACTTGCGGGTCGCGACATGGAGGGGAGACACGACGAGGCCGTGGCGGATGAGCGCCTTGACCTCCTGCTTGCGACGGCGCACCTCGCTCCCCGAGAAGAGGGGCCGCCCGATCAGCTCTTCACCGAATTCGCCGGAGGCGAAGTGATACACGGTGGCGCCGATGATGGTCTGCACGGTGTGGGGGGCGTTGGCGGGACGGAAGGCGCCGCTCTCCATGCCCTCCTTCAAGAGACGTTCCGCCGCGCCGACGACGCGACGAATCGTCGCGTTGACGGTCTGCTCCTCGGGCAGCTCGCCGGTCAGCTCGTCGTCCTCGAACAGCGACCGCAGGAGGAGCCGCGCGTAGGTCGGGTGCTTCGCGAGCACGTCGATGACGAGGTCGAGCCAACGATCGAGCCGCTCGACCGGCGTGCCGCCGAGCGAGAGCGAGCGCATGAGCTCGGTCTCGATGCGGTCCATGATGCGCGCCATGACCGCGGCGTAGAGCTGGGCCTTGCTCGAGAAGTGGTGGAACAGGGAGGACTTCGACAGTCCCACCTGCTCGGCCACCTCGGAGAGCCCGATGCCGGCGAAGCCGCGACGCGCGAAGAGCTGCTCGGCGCAGTCGAGGATCTTGTCGCGCGAAGGCCGGGAGGATGCGGCAGCGTTCGTCATGCCCGTCCGATCGGTCTCATGTAACCGACCGATCGGTCGGGTGTCAACCAGGGCCTTCGCAATCAGTGGACGCTGTAGCCCTTCCCCTGCATGCAGGCGGCCAACGCTCTGCCGTAGGCGGCCTGACCCTGGCTGGTGGCTGCCTGCTGTTCTCTTCCTGCCTGCCGCTTCCTCATGCCGCCGGCGACGGTTCCGGCCGCCGCCCCGGCTGCAGCGCCCTTGCCCGCATCTCCACCGATCGCTCCTGCGGCGGCACCCAC